>NZ_JBSVWQ010000014.1:0-61810 GCF_054071215.1 Pseudomonas sp. SDO5522_S412
GTGGTTCAGTCGGGGTGTTTGGTGACTGTTACACCGCTTTCGCGAGCAAGCCCGCTCCCACATGGGTTTTGCAGTGATTGCGAGACTTCAGCCAGCCTTGGTGGCGGCACTTTCGTCCTTGATCTCGGCGAAGTCTTCCTTGCGCAGCTCAGGCAGATCCTTGGCGCAGTAGCTGCTGCCGAGGTCTTTCAGGGCACCGCACATACCGTCCAGCTTGCCGTCCACCGCTTGCAGGTGATCCAGCAACTGACCGATGGCACGCGCTACCGGGTCAGGCATGTCTTCGCTGACGCCATAGGCATCGAAGCCGATCTTCTCGGCCATGGCCTTGCGCTTGGCCTCCTGCTCATCACCCACTTCCGGCTTGACGATGATCCGCCCCGGAATACCGACAACCGTTGCGCCAGGCGGTACAGCCTTGGTCACCACAGCATTGGAGCCGACCTTGGCGCCCGCACCCACGGTAAACGGACCGAGCACCTTCGCGCCCGCCCCTACTACAACGCCATCTTCCAGCGTAGGGTGGCGCTTGCCTTTGTTCCAGGTTGTGCCACCCAGGGTCACGCCCTGGTACAGGGTCACGTCATCACCAATCTCGGCGGTCTCGCCAATAACGATGCCCATCCCGTGGTCGATAAAAAAGCGGCGGCCGACCTTGGCGCCCGGATGAATCTCAATCCCGGTCAACCAACGGCCGAAGTTCGACACCAGCCGCGCCAGCCATTTCCAGCCCATGCCCCACAAGGCGCCGGACAGGCGATGGATCCAGATCGCATGCATGCCCGGGTAGCAGGTCAGCACTTCAAAGGCGTTGCGCGCCGCCGGGTCACGGTGGAAAACACTCTGGATATCTTCTCGCAAACGCTCGAACATTTTTAATCCTTCCGTTTAAGAAGCTCGCCACGGGCCGCTTTCTGGGTTTCCGTGAGGATGCCACGCAATATATTCATTTCTGCCCGGCTGACCGAGCTGCGTCCGTACAACCGACGCAGGCGCGCCATCAAGTGCCGCGGTTTTTCCGGATCGAGGAACTCGATGGCCACCAGGGTTTGCTCCAGGTGCTCATAGAATCGCTCCAGCTCGTCCATGGTGGCCAGTTCGCCACTCTTGGTCGAAGCAACCTCATCCTTTTCAACCTTGCTTGGCTGGCCTTCAGCGGCCAGCCAGGCCATGCGCACTTCATAACTCAACACCTGCACCGCTGCCCCGAGGTTCAGCGAACTGAACTCAGGGTCTGATGGAATGTGCACGTGATAATGACATCGCTGCAGCTCTTCATTGGTCAGGCCGGAGTCTTCACGGCCGAATACCAAGGCGATTTCAGCGCCGCCGGCGGCCTCTTCCACGACTTTGGTCCCGCATTCGCGAGGATCCAGCAGCGGCCAGGGGATGCGACGGTCGCGAGCGCTGGTGCCGAGCACCAGGTTGCAGCCGACCAGCGCGTCTTCCAGAGTGGCAACGACCTGGGCTTTTTCGAGGATGTCATTGGCGCCGGACGCGCGCGCATCGGCCTCGTGGTGCGGGAACACACGCGGCTCCACCAGCACCAGGCGCGTCAGCCCCATGTTCTTCATGGCTCGCGCCACGCCGCCGATATTGCCGGGATGACTGGTATTGACGAGGACGACACGGATGTTTTGCAGCAAGGGAGGCGCTCTCGGACACGGGAAAGGGGAGCAAATCTTACAGAACAGCCTAAGGTTATGCCATGAAAGGTAACGTCGTCCTTCACCTGAAGAAAGTTTCTGCTAGAATGCTCGGCTTTCTTTAACAACCTTAGGTGACACATCCATGCAGCCCATGCTGAATATCGCGCTGCGCGCCGCCCGCAGCGCCAGTGAATTGATCTTCCGCTCCATCGAGCGCCTGGATACCATCAAGGTCGACGAAAAAGACGCCAAGGATTACGTATCCGAGGTGGATCGCGCCGCCGAGCAGAAAATCATCGACGCGCTGCGCAAGGCCTACCCTACCCACGGCATCCTCGGTGAAGAAACCGGCCTGCACAAAGGTAGCGGCGAAGGCGAAGACTACCTGTGGATCATCGACCCACTGGATGGCACCACCAACTTCCTGCGCGGTATCCCGCACTTTGCCGTGAGCATTGCCTGCAAATACCGTGGCCGCCTGGAACACGCCGTTGTGCTGGACCCGGTTCGCCAGGAAGAATTCACCGCCAGCCGTGGCCGTGGCGCCCAGTTGAACGGTCGCCGCCTGCGCGTCAGCGGTCGCACCAGCCTCGACGGCGCCCTGCTGGGTACCGGCTTCCCATTCCGTGACGACCAGATGGACAACCTGGAAAACTACCTGGGCATGTTCCGCGCCCTGGTTGGCCAGACCGCCGGCATCCGTCGCGCCGGCGCAGCCAGCCTGGACCTGGCGTATGTCGCTGCCGGTCGTTTTGATGCGTTCTGGGAGTCGGGCCTGTCCGAGTGGGACATGGCTGCAGGCGCACTGCTGATTCAAGAAGCGGGCGGCCTGGTGAGCGACTTCACCGGTGGTCACGACTTCCTGGAGAAGGGTCACGTGGTTGCCGGCAACACCAAATGCTTCAAGGCAGTCCTGACGGCGATCCAGCCGCATCTGCCGGCTTCGCTGAAGCGCTAAGCGAGCGAGCACAAAAAAGCACCCCTCGGGGTGCTTTTTTTATACCTGGGATTACTGCTGCGGCTGGTTCTGACCGATAACCAGGCGCCCTTCCTTGTCGACGGGGATCTGGTTGCCCGGATCACGATCCATGCGCACGGAGCCTTCCTTGCCGTCCAGGGTGTAACGTACGTCGTACCCGACAACCTTGTCGCTGATGTCATTAACGGTATTACAACGAGTTTGCGTGGTGGTGTAGGTATCGCGGTTCTGCATGCCTTCCTGAACCTTGTTACCAGCGTAACCGCCACCGACCGCACCGGCCACGGTGGCCAGCTTCTTGCCATTACCGCCGCCGACCTGATTACCCAACAGGCCGCCCGCCAGCGCACCGACCACCGTACCAACGATCTGATGCTGATCCTGCACAGGTTTCTGCCGGGTTACGGCAACATCCTTGCAGACTTCACGCGGGGTTTTAATCTGGGTTTTCACCGGCTGCACCGCCAGCACTTGCGCATACTCAGGGCCGCTTTTTACCAGGCTGTAGGTGGCAACAGCACCCCCGGCAGTCACACCGACAGCACCCAATACCGCACCAACCAGTAACGACTTGTTCACGTGAACCTCCTGACCATCACAAACGGACCGAACGATCCGCGCTATACCCAGCCTTGGAGCAAAAAAAAAGGCGCGAGTTCAATACTCGCGCCTTATTTGTAACAGCAGATCAACAATCACCCATCAAGGGCGGTCGTCGACCTCCTTGCCGGTGCTGGCAGGAGGGATCAAGTCTTCGCTGTTGAGGTTCAGCCAGATCAGTACCACGTTGGCGATGTAGATCGACGAGTAGGTACCCGCCAGCACGCCGATGAACAGCGACAGCGAGAAGCCCCACAGGTTGTCGCCACCGAACACCATCAGTGCGGCAATCGCCAGCAAGGTGGAGATCGACGTCGCCATGGTGCGCAGCAGGGTCTGGGTGGTGGAGATGTTGATGTTCTCGATCAACGTCGCCTTGCGCAGCACCCGGAAGTTCTCACGAACCCGGTCGAATACCACGATGGTGTCGTTGAGGGAGTAGCCAATGATTGCCAGCACCGCCGCCAATACCGTCAGATCGAAGGTGATCTGGAAGTAGGCCAGGATGCCCACGGTCACGATCACGTCGTGGATCAGCGACACAATGGCGCCGACACCGAACTTCCACTGAAAGCGGAAAGCCAGGTAGATCATGATGCCGACCAGCGCCATCAGCATGCCGAGGCCGCCCTGGTCGCGCAGTTCTTCACCCACTTGCGGGCCCACGAACTCGACGCGCTTGACCGACGCCGGGTTGTCGCCGCCGACCTTCTGCAAGGCCTCGGCTACCTGGTGACCCAGTTGCGGGTCTTCGCCGGGCATACGCACCAGCAGGTCGGTGGTTGCACCAAAGCTCTGCACGATAGCTTCGTGATAGCCGGCCTTGACCAGCTCGTTGCGCACCAGGCTAACGTCGGCCGGCTTCTCGTAGGTCAGCTCGATGAGCGTACCGCCGGTGAAGTCCAGACCGTAGTTCAGGCCCTTATGGAACCAGCTGAACAACGCCAGAACGGTAAGGAGCATGGTGAAGCCGAACGCAACGTTGCGAACGCCCATGAAGTTGATTGTACGTAACATGGCAGCCCCTTAAATCCACAACTTCTTGAAGTCACGTCCGCCAAAGATCAGGTTGACCATTGCGCGGGTCACCATGATGGCCGTGAACATCGAGGTAAAGATACCGAGGGACATGGTCACCGCAAAACCTTTGACCGGGCCGGTGCCCATGGCAAAGAGAATCCCGCCGACCAACAGGGTGGTCAGGTTGGAGTCGAGAATTGCAGTAAATGCCCGGCCGAAGCCTTCGTTGATTGCCCGTTGCACGGTCATGCCCGCAGCAATCTCTTCACGAATCCGCGAGAAGATCAGTACGTTGGCGTCAACCGCCATACCCATGGTGAGTACGATACCGGCGATACCTGGCAGGGTCAGCGTTGCACCCAGCAGCGACATCAGGGCCAGCAGCATCACCATGTTGCCCGCCAGCGCGACGGTGGCGATGACGCCGAAGAAGCGATAGATGGCGATGATGAACAGGGAGACGAACAGCATGCCCCACAGTGCAGCGTCGATACCCTTGGTGATGTTGTCAGCACCCAGGCTCGGGCCGATGGTACGTTCTTCAGCGAAGTACATCGGGGCGGCCAAGCCACCGGCACGCAGCAGCAGCGCCAGTTCGGACGACTCACCCTGGCCGTTCAGGCCGGTGATGCGGAATTGAGCACCCAGCGGCGACTGGATGGTCGCCAGGCTGATGATCTTCTTCTCTTCTTTAAAGGTCTGTACCGGTACGTCTTTCTCGACGCCGTCAACCACTTGCTTGGTGTAGGTGGTGACAGGACGCTGCTCGATGAAGATCACCGCCATGCTGCGACCGACGTTGCTGCGGGTTGCGCGGCTCATCAGTTCGCCGCCGTGGCCATCCAGGCGGATGTTCACTTCAGGCGTACCGTGCTCGCCGAAACCAGCCTTGGCGTCGGTCACCTGGTCACCCGTAATGATCAAGCCACGCTCGATCAGTGCAGGAGGACGATTGCCTTCACGGAACTCGAACTCTTCTGCAGTAGCACGGGTAGCACCCGGCTCAGCCGCCAGGCGGAATTCCAGGTTGGCTGTTTTACCCAGGATACGCTTGGCTTCAGCGGTGTCCTGCACGCCCGGCAGTTCAACCACGATGCGGTTGGCACCCTGGCGCTGAACGATCGGCTCGGCCACACCCAGTTCGTTGACGCGGTTACGTACCGTGGTCAAGTTCTGCTTGATCGAGTATTCACGGATTTCCGCCAGCTTGGCCGGGGTCATCGCCAGACGCAGTACCGCCTGACCATTGAGGTCGGCCGGAACAATGTCGAAATCGTTGAAGTTCTTGCGGATCAGCGCACGGGCCTGTTCGCGGGTTGCTTCGTCAGCAAAGCCCAGTTGGATGGCACCGTTGAGCTGCGGCAGGCTGCGATAACGCAGGCGCTCTTTACGCAGCAGGCTCTTCACATCGCCTTCGTAGACTTTCAGGCGAGCGTCGAGGGCCTTGTCCATGTCCACTTCCAGCAGGAAGTGCACACCACCGGACAAGTCCAGACCCAGCTTCATCGGGTGTGCGCCGATCGCGCGCAGCCATTTTGGCGTGGTCTGTGCCAGGTTCAGTGCGACGACGTAGTCATCACCCATGACCTTGCGCACAACGTCTTTTGCCGGCAATTGGTCTTCTTGCTTGGTCAGGCGCAACAAGCCGCCCTTCGCATCAGCAGCCAAACTTGCCGCTTTAACCTGGATACCCGCGTCGGTGAGCGCTTTGCTCGCACGGTCCAGATCAGCCTGATTGACCTGCAGCGCAGTGCTGGCGCCAGTGATCTGGATAGCCGGGTCATCAGGATAGAGATTGGGAGCGGAATAAATAAAACCGATCGCCAGCACCGCCAGGATCAGTACGTATTTCCACAGAGGGTATTTGTTCAGCATCACGCCGCCCGCTTATAACGCGGGGCGCCTTGCGCGCCCCGTCGATTGGTAAAGGTTGTTACTTAGATCGCTTTGAGCGTGCCTTTTGGCAGCGTGGCAGCGATGGCGCCCTTCTGGAACTTCATTTCTACGGTGTCGGAGACTTCCAGAACCACGAAAGCGTCGGACACTTTAGTGATCTTGCCGGCGATGCCGCCAGTGGTCACAACTTCGTCGCCTTTCTGCAAGCTGCCCAGCAGGTTCTTCTGCTCTTTGGCGCGCTTGGCCTGTGGACGCCAGATCATCAGGTAGAAGATGACCAGGAAGCCGACCAGGAAAATCCACTCAAAACCACCGCCCATAGGACCGGCAGCGGCCGGTGCAGCGGCATCAGCCATGGCATTAGAGATAAAAAAGCTCATTTAGCACTCCAGTTGCAAATAGTGAATCTTAGGGTCGGAAAACTCAGTCCAAGGGCGGCACAGGCAGCCCGCGCTTGGCATAGAAGGCATCGACGAAGGCGGCCAATGTACCCTGTTGAATAGCCTCGCGCAAACCAGCCATCAGGACTTGGTAGTGACGCAAATTGTGGATGGTATTCAACATGCTACCCAGCATTTCCCCACACTTGTCCAGATGGTGCAGATAAGCGCGCGAGAAGTTCTGGCAGGTGTAGCAGTCACAGGTAGGATCCAGCGGCGATTCATCATGGCGATGGAACGCGTTACGGATCTTCAGCACGCCTGTATCGATGAACAGATGCCCATTGCGGGCATTACGGGTTGGCATCACGCAATCGAACATGTCCACACCGCGGCGCACACCCTCTACGAGATCCTCCGGTTTGCCAACGCCCATAAGGTAACGAGGTTTGTCAGCCGGCATCAGGCCCGGCAGGTAATCCAGCACCTTGATCATCTCGTGCTTGGGCTCGCCCACCGACAGGCCGCCGATGGCCAGGCCGTCGAAGCCGATCTTGTCCAGGCCTTCCAGCGAGCGCTTGCGCAAGCTTTCATGCATGCCGCCCTGCACGATACCGAACAGGGCAGCGGTGTTATCGCCATGGGCGTTTTTCGAGCGCTGGGCCCAACGCAACGACAGTTCCATGGAAATCCGCGCGACGTCTTCATCGGCCGGGTACGGCGTGCACTCGTCGAAAATCATCACGATGTCGGAGCCCAGGTCACGTTGCACCTGCATCGACTCTTCCGGGCCCATGAACACTTTGGCGCCGTCCACCGGGGAGGCGAAGGTCACGCCCTCCTCCTTGATCTTGCGCATGGCGCCCAGGCTGAACACCTGGAAACCACCGGAGTCAGTGAGGATCGGGCCTTGCCACTTCATGAAGTCATGCAGGTCGCCATGCTTCTTGATCACTTCGGTGCCCGGGCGCAGCCACAGGTGGAAGGTGTTGCCGAGGATGATCTCGGCGCCCGTGGCGACGATGTCACGCGGCAGCATGCCTTTTACCGTGCCGTAGGTACCGACCGGCATAAAAGCCGGGGTCTCGACGGTACCGCGAGGGAAAGTCAAACGGCCGCGGCGAGCTTTACCATCCGTGGCCAGCAATTCAAACGACATACGACTCATGATTGTTCCTCTGGGCCGCGCGGCGCCGGATTACGGGTGATAAACATCGCATCACCGTAGCTGAAAAAACGGTATCCGTTATCGATGGCGGCTTGATAAGCGGCCATGGTCTCGGGATAACCGGCAAATGCCGACACCAGCATCAACAGCGTGGATTCCGGCAAATGGAAATTGGTCACCAGAGCATCGACCACATGAAACGGCCGGCCCGGGTAGATAAAGATGTCTGTGTCGCCACTGAACGGCTTGAGCACGCCATCGCGCGCCGCGCTTTCCAGCGAGCGCACGCTGGTCGTACCGACCGCCACCACCCGCCCGCCGCGCGCCTTGCACGCTTCAACCGCATCCACGACGTCCTGGCTGACTTCCAGCCACTCGCTGTGCATATGGTGGTCTTCGATGTTATCCACACGCACCGGCTGAAACGTGCCGGCCCCCACGTGCAGGGTCACATAGGCCGTTTCAACGCCTTTGGCGGCAATCGCATCCAGCAGCGGCTGGTCGAAATGCAGCCCCGCCGTCGGTGCAGCCACCGCGCCCAGTCGCTGGGAATACACCGTCTGATAACGCTCGCGGTCCGAGTCTTCATCCGGACGGTCTATATAAGGAGGCAACGGCATATGGCCGACGCGTTCCAGCAGCGGCAACACTTCCTCGGCAAACCCAAGCTCGAACAACGCATCATGACGGGCCAGCATTTCTGCTTCGCCACCGCCATCGATAAGGATCTTCGAACCCGGTTTCGGCGACTTGCTGGAGCGCACGTGGGCCAGCACGCGATGGCTGTCCAGCACCCGCTCCACCAGAATTTCCAGCTTGCCGCCGGATGCTTTCTGGCCAAAAAGGCGAGCCGGAATCACCCGGGTATTGTTGAAAACCATCAAGTCGCCTGGGCTTAAATGCTCAAGCAAATCAGTGAATTGACGGTGTGCGAGGGCACCGCTGACCCCGTCCAGGGTCAGCAGTCGACTGGCGCGACGCTCGGCCAAAGGATGGCGAGCGATCAGCGAATCAGGGAGCTCAAAAGTAAAGTCAGCAACGCGCATGATGGGGTTCGTCTAGCAGGGCCGGGAAGTCTAGCGGAAATAGTGAAAATTGACCATGAAACGTGATTGACCAACGGTAATCTCATCTCTATACTTCGCCGCCATTGAGCCCTGATGGCGGAATTGGTAGACGCGGCGGATTCAAAATCCGTTTTCGAAAGGAGTGGGAGTTCGAGTCTCCCTCGGGGCACCATCTTAAAAAAAGACCTTGAAATTCAAGGTCTTTTTTTTCGCCTGCAGGAAAGTGATGATGGGCGGGCGAACGCGAGAAAAGAGGAACCTTGGCCATGGAACAGACGCTGGAAGCTGTAGCGCTTTTTGCGCTCAAGCTGGTGCATGAGACCGAAGGCGCGAGCCCGATTCTGCGGGACGACCTGGTCATGGACGGCTATGAGCGGGAGGTGTTTGGCTTGCTGGTGCGCAAGGGCGATATCAACGTCATCCAGCATAAGATCGACGAGTGCCTGGCATTGGCCCTCGAATCCCTGGGCGGTGCACACACCGTGATGGGCCGCGAGCTGCAACGGCTTGCGGTGGATGCGCGCCAAGCGACGACACTCGAAGAACTCAATGCCCCGCTCAACGCACTCAAGGATTACCTGAAGGCGATCCTTTAACGCCTGCCTTCGACCGCCATGCGTACAGCCAGGCCCATCAGCACCGAGCCCATCAACCAGCGCTGTACGGTTTGCCAGACCGGTTTGCGGATGAAGAACCCCGCGATCGAGCCCGCCATCAGAGCGATCAGCCCGTTGACGCTCACGCTGATCATGATCTGCGTAAAGCCCAGTACCAGCGATTGCGACAGCACACTGGCGTGCCCGTTGGGGTCGATAAACTGGGGCAGCAACGACAGATACATCACTGCCACTTTGGGATTCAGCAGGTTGGTGACAAAGCCCATCATGAACAGCTTGCGCGGGCTGTCCTTGGGCAAGTCCCGCACCTGGAAGGGCGACCGGCCACCCGGCTTCACCGCCTGCCAGGCCAGGTAAACCAGATACAGCGCCCCGCCGAGCCGCAGCGCGTCGTAGGCATAGGGAACCGCCATCACCAACGCGGTGATACCCAATGCCGCGCAGAACATATAGACGACAAAACCCATCGCAACGCCGCCCAGGGAAATCAGCCCGGCCAATCGCCCCTGGCAGATCGACCGCGAAATGAGGTAAATCATGTTCGGGCCGGGCGTCAGTACCATGCCGAGCGAGATCAGGCCGTAGGCAAGCAGGCTGGAGAGTTCGGGCATGGTGTGGCTCCTTGACGACGTAAAACCTTGTGATGGCCGGCGGGTTGTTGGCGCCATGGTAGGTCGATAAAAGGAACACCGTTAGATACAGATCCGCGAGCAAAACGTCATACACCGGTACCGGCATCTGCTGCACCACTCACCCAAGGAAAGGCACATGATCGACTTCAACAACAAAGGCTTCTTCAAGCTCAAGCAGAACAACGAATACGCCGAGCGCGTTTCGTCATTGCTGCTGGATGATGAGCAGGTCATCGATTCCTATAAGGCCATGCGCGATGGGGTGGTGTTCACCACCAAGCGCATCATCGCCGTGAACGTGCAAGGGATTACCGGCAGCAAAAAAGACTTCACGTCCCTGCCGTACAAAAACATCGTCGCGTATTCGGTGGAAACCTCCGGGACGTTCGATCTGGATTCGGAGCTGGAGATTTACTTTTCGGCGGTGGGGAAAGTGAAGTTTGAATTCACGGGAAAGACGTCGATTGTTGAGATATCGAGGGTGATTTCCAGGCATGTGCTTTGAACCGTTACGAAAACTCCGCTTTTAAGGATTTCCCACTATGGGCCCAAAAACCGCAGAGCTAATCGATGTGCTTGAGGAACTTGCCATCCTGCTGGAAAGCGATGGGGACAATCACTGGAGCCGATGGATGCGTAAGGCCAAAACCTTATTGCAAGCATCCGATTACTCCGGAATCACCTATTTGCGCTCTGCATACGGCGGAATGGGCTCGTTCAATGACCTCGTTCTTGGACAAAGCAGCGAAGGCGGCGTTTTTTTCTGGAAGCCTGGATACAAGGAGTTGAACGACCGGTTGGACGGGTTACGTAATAAAGCCGCGCAGTTGGGCGCGCAGATACAGCGCTCTCAGGCAGAGTAAACGTGCTTGAATCAATGTAGCGATTGCTAAAGTGACTTTTCCCACACCTCCCATCGAACAACGAGAATTTCAGGTTCTTCTCCGCTCTCATAGGCTCGCTTCCTTGCACAGGGAAGTGAGCAGCCATGACAGAGCGCGCGTATCCAATTACCGAAGAAGAGCAGCTGAAGCGGCGAATCCTGACGCCGCAGCCTAAGCAGATTCCGTATTCACCGTTCATTGATTTGTATGAAGCCCCTCCCGCGCCCACGCCTGAACCCGCGAGAATTCCAGGTCATGTATTCGCCAAGTCGTGCCAACTGCCCGACGGGATCATCAGCTACAACAACCCCACCGGTTATGTGCCGCTTGAGCTGATCAAGGATTACGGCCACTTCACGCTGTTAGGCGGACGGGAAGTGGACAGCCAAGGCGGCGTATCCCTCAGGAAAATCAGCGGTAGTGCCCTACCCGTTGGGCTTGGCCAGCTTGTGCTGCGTACATCCGCGTTGGAGTCCGCGGCTGCGGCGGTCGGTGCCGCCGCTGGGGGTTTGCTTGCAGGGCTGGTGGCGCTGGCCTGGCCGTCGGAGCTTGGCGACAGTGCGCTCTATAGCGAAGAGCAGCTTCGTCACCTGCAAAAAGCCCGTTCGCGGATGCGGTTGCATATCGAGCAACGCGCCGATGGGACGCTGAAGGGATATGGGTTTTACACCGGTAAAAATACCGACTGGCAGATGATCGATGTGGTGCAGTTTCAGCGTCGTGACAGTCAGTTCGTGGCGGATCTTGGCGAGGGTGTGGAGCTGATTTGGACGCCGGCCATTGATCCTGGCGACACCCTTGGCATACCGGCATTGGAGGCTGCACCACAAGCGCCGGTGATGTGGATTTATCCGCCGACGGAGGCGGCCAAACAGATGCTGGTGAACCCGATTTATCCGCCGGAGTATCGGGATTTTATTCTGGTTTTTTCGGTGGAGTCGGGGGTTCGGCCGCTGTATGTGGTGGTTAACGAACCACGAAAGGGGCTTAAAAACCCGGACCATGATTATTTCCCGGCCCCCAACGCTGCAGACATAACAGGCTTTCCAGGTCTGATAGACCAAAGACCCGTGACACCTAGAAAAGGCGGTAGCGGCTTACGCGAGCGCTGGATAGATGCCAAAGGGAGGAAAATATTTGAGTGGGATTCCAAGAAAGGCGAATTAGAAGTCTATCGAAACAGTGACCTTGCCCACCTAGACGCATTCGATCCCTACACCGGTGAGCGCCGAGGTCGAGCAAAACCCGAACGCCGCATATACAGATAAGTGGAAAACACATCATGGTTATGAAAGTCAGATTGCGTTGGTACGACAAGCAAAGCAATTACGTGAAGGCAGATGAATACTCGGCAGATTTTGATGATGCGGAGAGCTTTTTTGAAAGCCTCGGGTTGAGTCAAGAAACAGCCATATACGCGGACGTGTTCAATGTTCTCCCAGGCTGGATGGCGATTATCCAACCGCATTTCAAACACATAATTGAACCCGCGAACTTCGATTACCAAATCTCTTTCAGCTACCAAGGCACATGGCCGCCCCAATCCTCCAAGAAACCATAAAGGAATCCAATGAAAAAGCCCCCTCTCTACCGCTCAGTCAACACCCGCACGCACAACGTGCGTCACGGCAGTTGCCGCACCTACAGGCAACAACGCCATAGTAAAAGTGAAAAGAATTCCATGCTCAGCCGTGGATCAATGCATAGCCATCACCGGCACGGTCTCGATTACACGCCACTATTTCAGTTTCTTCTGTCCAAGGTCGGCCATCATTGGGATGGTGTGTTCAGCGAAGCCAACGCCCGCCTGGACCGCCCGGAACCTGTGTTCTGGATGGTTGCTCTGCATGAAAGCGACAAAAAAGAGTACGTACGAACGGACGAATCCAGTTACTACAGCGGCTTGTATGTCGACGAGGCTGGCCTGCTGCAAAAGGTTAACCCACAACTGACACCCGCGTTCATGAAGCCGTTTTGCGACTGCTGCACCCACACCTTCAACGGTGTGGTATTCCCACCGGTTCCACCCCACAGGCGCTAAAACTCAACCGCGCACACAACCCACCCACCTCCCGGTTATACAACTCCAACCGCCCCCCAATCTTCCCCACGATCATCTGCACAATCGCCAACCCCAACCCCGCCCCATTCGCATTCCCACGACTATAAAACCGCTCGAACAACCGCCCAATCTCCCCTTCATCAATCCCCGGCCCCGCATCCTCCACACACAGCTGCACCACGCCCGAATCCTCCTCCCGCACCACCACCCTCACCTCACTCCCCGCCGGCGAGAAATTCAGCGCATTGGTCACCAGGTTCTGCAGCGCAATCGCCAACGCTATCGGGTCCGTTTCAATCCAGCATTCCTCATCCCCTTCCAGCACCAACTCAACGCCTTTCTCCATCGCCAGGGGCGTCAGTTCCGCAAGTTCTTCGCGCACCAACTCCGTCAACGGCACACGCACTCGTACGGTGTTGTTCAACTGCGGCTCGATGCGCGCCATGGTCAGCAGTTGGCTGCCAATGCGCGTCGCCCGGTCCACGCCATTCACCAAGAAGTCCAACGCCTCTCGCCGCTCCTCCCCGGTACCCGCGCTCTGGGCGTTCTGCGCGTGAATGCGCAATATCGCCAACGGCGTGCGCAGTTCATGCGCCGCGTCCGCGATAAACCGACGCTCCCGCTCCAGCAGGTCATCCACCTGCACCAGCAGGCGGTTCAGCGCGGTTTGCATCGGTTCCAGGTCCGTGGGCAATGGCTCAAGTTGCAGCGGTCGCAACGTATTGCTGTCCCGCCCGCGAATGGCCTGGGCCATGGCGCGCAGGGGCTTGAGGCCCCAGCCGATGGTCAGCCAGATCAACAACGCCAGCAGCGGCACGCCAATCAGGATGGGCCAGAGGGTGTGGCGGATGATGCGCTGGATCACGTCCTGGCGAATGTCGTCGCGCTCGCCCACCCAGATCAGCAGGCCTTGTTGCATGTCGGCGAGCATGAACGCGCACCAGTCATTGCCGTTTTCCATCAGGTCGTGAGGCCCGAGGGTGGTGGGCGGTGCGTTGAGGATCGGCGCGTCGGTGGAGCGCACCAGCAGTTGGCCGTCGGCGCGCCATACCTGGAAGGTCAGGCGGGTTTCGTAGGGGTGCGCGGCGCCGTCTTCGCCGACACGGCTCATGGCTTGATCGAAAGCCTGGTAGAGGCGGTCCCAGTCGGCATCGCCGGGATCGCGCTGGCGCAGTACGCCTTGCAGCAAACGGGCGCTTTGGGCGAGTTGGGCGTCGTAGACTTCTTCGATTTCGTGGTGGCTGTCCCGCAGCACGAGCCAACTGATCAGGCCATCACCCAGCAGGATCAGCACCAGTACCGGAATGAGGATGCGCGCGCGGACCGAATTCATGGTTTGAGTTCCACCATGTAGCCCACGCCACGCACGGTGCGGATCAGTTCGGTGGAGAGTTTTTTGCGCAGGTTGTGGATAAGGACTTCGAGGGTGTTGCTTTCGACGCGGTCCTGCCAGCCGTACAGCGCGCGGGACAGACGTTCGCGGGTGACGACTTTGCCGGGGCGCACCATCAGTTGGTGCAGCAGTTGGTATTCCATCGGCGTGACCACAACGTCCTCGCCTTGATAACTGACCTGTTGGGTCACCGGGTCCAGGCTCACGCCCGCATGTTCCAGCAATGGTTGCGCGCGGCCCTGGCTGCGGCGCAACAGGGCGCGCACACGGGCCTTGAACTCTTCGACGTCGAAGGGTTTGACCAGGTAGTCGTCGGCGCCGGCGTCCAGGCCGGCGATGCGCTCGGCGGTGCCGTCGCGGGCGGTAAGGATCAGCACCGGCAGGTCGTATTGCTCGGCGCGCAGGGTTTGCAGGAGTGTGAGGCCGTCAAGGCGCGGCAGGCCGAGGTCGAGCAGCAGCAGGTCGAAGCTTTCGGTGCGCAACGCGTGCAAGGCGCTGACGCCATCCTGCAACCAGTCCAGGGTGTAGCCTTCGGCGCCCAGGGCCACGCGGATCCCTTGGCCAAGGGCACGATCATCTTCGACAAGGAGCAGGCGCATAACTGATTCTCTGGAGTAATCGGCGGCATGATGCCGTGTAACCGTCGAGGCTATTTCGGGAAAGATGTTACGGGCCGTTGCCAACTAAGCTTTCGCTAAGGTTGGTTTTGCACAGTGAAATCTCCCACATCTGCTGAGAGTGCTTCCATGCGCAAAATTCTCTTGCTGTCGCTGATTATCGCCAGCCCCATGGCCTTCGCCGGCCCGCAATGCACCACTGCCGAGCGCTCGCAATGGCAGGACCAGAAGGCCTTTCAGGAGCAACTCAAGGCCCAGGGCTACGAGATCAGCAAGTTCAAGGTTACTGACGGCAACTGCTACGAGATCTATGGCTTTGACAAGGACAAGCGCAAGGTCGAGATCTACCACGATCCAGTCACCGGAAAGGCCGTGAAGACAGAGATCAAGGGCTGATGCCAGCCACCTCCCTGCGCCTCTGGGACCCGGTGGTGAGGGTGTTTCACCTCTCCATCGCCGGCGTCTTTGTGGCCAATTACTTCTTCAACGAAGCAGGCGACGACTGGCACGTATGGCTGGGCTATTACGCCATGGCCTGGTTGCTGGTGCGGTTGGTGTGGGGATTTGTCGGTCCGCGCAGCGCGCGCTGGGCGGACTTCTGGCCAACGCCGGAACGGCTCATGGGCCATGTGCGTTCACTGCTCAACCGCCGGCCGCAGCACCGCCTGAGCCATTCGCCCATTGGCGCGCTGGTGATGATTCTGATGTTGCTGGCGCTGCTGGCTATCGGTGCCAGTGGCTTTTTGATGCAGGAAGTCGACGCCCTGTGGGGCGCCGATTGGCCGCTGCTGTTGCACGAAACTGCCGCCAATGTACTGGCCGGCCTGGTAGGCGTGCATGTGCTGGCGGCGTTGTTTGAAAGTATCCAGGTGCGGGACAACCTGCCGTTATCCATGCTCACCGGCCGCAGGAGGCGCCTGCCGGATGACCGTGCGCAGTAATCCTTTTTCCCGACAGGTTCTCTATGCGCCCGCTTTTAATGATCTGCAGTCTGCTGGTGGTGTTTTTCGCTGCCTGGCAAAGTCATCCGCCCCACGTATTGGCGCCGTTTGCCCAAGGCCCCAAGGACAGCTCGCCAACAGAGGCCGCCCCGCAATACAGCAGCCGCTTTGTCTCCTCGCAGCTCAATGACTTTGTGCATTCCTCCTCGGTCACCGCCCTGCCCGGCGGCGACCTGATGGCCGTGTGGTTTGCCGGGTCCCGCGAGGGCGCCGCCGATGTGCAGGTGCGCACCGCGCGCTTTGACGCGAAAAGCGCCGAGTGGGGCCCGGAGCACGTATTGGCCACCCGTGAAAGCACCCGCGACGGCACGCACCGCTACATCCGTAAACTGGGCAACCCGGTGATCGCCCTGGCACCGGACAATCGCCTGTGGATGTTCTACGTTTCGGTGTCGGTAGGCGGCTGGGCCACCAGCGCGATCAACGTGATGGTCTCGGATGACCTGGGGACGAACTGGTCGGCCCCTCGGCAACTGATCACCTCGCCTTTCTTCAATATCAGCACGCTGGTGCGCGCCGCACCGGTATTCCACGCCGACGGTTCCATCGGCGTGCCGGTGTACCACGAGTTCATGGGCAAATTCGCCGAGTACCTGTACTTGAGCCCCGACGGTGCGGTGGTCGACAAATTCCGTATCAGCCGTGGGAAGAACTCGCTGCAGCCGACCATCGTCCCGCAGGACGGCCAACGCGCCATCGCCATGCTGCGTTACGCCGGCGAAACCCATCACCGAGTCCTCGCCAGCCGCACCGAAGACGCCGGCCAAACCTGGAGCGAGCCTTACCCATTGGAACCGTCCAATCCCAACTCCTCGCTGGCAGCCGTCAGCACTGAAGGCGACGGTTTGCTCGTGGCCCTCAACGACCTGCAGGACGGCCGCTTCAAGCTCAGCCTGTACGGCACCGATGCCAAGCTCAATCAGTGGCGCACCGTGGTGGAACTGGATCAATCCCCCGACCCCTTGGGCCAACCGTTCTCCCCCGAGGCCTACAAGGAAATCATCGGCGAAGGCTTCCGCGCCTCCAGCGGCGCCCTGCGCCTGCCGCTGGAACAACGCTTCCTCAGCAACCTGGACTACCGGGTGTGCAAGCCCCGTGGCTGCGATTTCGAATACGAGTACCCGTACTTCAGCCGCAGCCCGGACGGCATGTACCACCTGGTGTACTCGTGGAATAACACCTTTATCAAACATGTCAGCTTCAACGAAGCCTGGCTGTCGGAGCGCCTGTGATGGTTTCTGTATGGCAAGCGCATTTGAGTTTTGTGCTGTTGGGTTTTGTGCTGCTCAGCCTGTTGCGCGTCACAACACCCTGGCGCCCCTGGCTGCTGCCGGTGTTGGTGGTGGTGAGTTTTATCCCGGTCAACGAACTGCCGTTGGCGGCGTATGTGCGCAGCTTCACCGATGACCTGGCCATCAGCACCCTGGTGTTGTTGGTGTGGGTCAGCCTGTGCCGGTTGGGCGTGGTGCAGCCGCTCCAGCGCCCGCAGAAGGTCCAGGTGCTGCTGCTGTTTGGCATCCTGAGCCTGGTGCTGTACCCGGCAACGATGGGCCTGACGTATTTCGACCCCTACCGCTGGGGTTTCAACCCTCGGCCGATGATCGTGCTGATAGGCGCGGCAGCACTGTTGATGCTCTGGCTGCGTAATACGCTGGCGGTGTGGATGCTCGCGGCGGGCACCCTGGCGTTCGCACTACGGCTCAAGGCCTCGGAAAACTACTGGGACTATCTGATCGACCCACTGCTGACGGGCTACTGCCTGGTGGCCGGGTTGTGGATGCTGGCGATGGCTGCCTGGCGCCCTCTTTTAAAATTGCACAGAGGTCAATGATGGGATGGTTGCACTCGCGCCGCCTGCGCTACGGCGTGGGCGCGATCGGTTTGGTATTTGCGTTACTGGCGGCACTGCGGCTGGTGTTTGTATGGGGATTTTCCGGGGTCGACCTAAGGGACCCCGCACTGCTGGAAACCGTGGGCATCGGCCTGCGTTTCGACCTGCGCCTGGCGGTGCTGATCCTGTTGCCCCTGGCACTGCTCGCCTGGCTGCCACGCTGGAACCTGGTGACTGTCCCCGCCCTGCGCTGGCTGGCACGGGGTTATCTACTGCTGGCGCTGGCCATCGTCGGGCTGGTGTACATCATCGATTTCGGCCACTACGCCTACCTCGGTGTGCGCATCAACGCCACGGTGCTGCGTTACCTGGAAGACGCGCAGATTTCACAACAGATGGTGTGGGAAACCTACCCGGTGCTGTGGATAACCTTGAGCTGGCTTGCCGCCGTCGGCCTATGGACCTACGCCCTGGTTCGCCTTGAACGCATCACCCTGGATGGCGAACGCAAACCCATTGGCAAGTTGGCCATCGCATCCGTGGCCACCGTCGGCGTGATCGCGGTATTGCTGGCCCTGCTCGGCCGCGTCGCCAACCTCAATATCGAAAACCCGGTGCCCCTGCGCTGGAGCGACGCGTTCTTTTCCGGCAACAACCAGATCGCCGCCGCGGGCCTCAACCCGGTGCTGTTTCTGTACGACACCCTCAAGGTCGGCCAGTCGCAATTCGATGAGGCGCGGGTGCGAGAGCATTACCCGCAAGTCGCGAATTATCTGGGGGTCAGCCAGCCCGACCCCGAGCAGTTGAACTTCGCCCGTGAACAAGCCGTGCAGCCTTATCGGCTCAAGGGCGAGCGCCCGCCGAACGTGATCTTCGTGATGCTCGAGTCCCTCGGCACCAGCGCCGTGGGCGCCTATGGCAACCCGCTGAACCCCACGCCGAACCTCGACAAGCTGGCGAAGGAAAGCTGGTTCTTCAAACACTTCTACGTGCCCGTCACCGGCACCGCCAAAACCGTGTGGGCGAGCATCACCGGCGTGCCCGACGTTACCCGCCAGGAGACGGCGACCCGCAACCCGCTGATCACCCGGCAACACACCTTGATCAATGCGTTCGAGGACTACCAGAAGCTCTACATGATCGGCGGCAATGCCGGCTGGGCGAATATCAACGCCTTGATCCGCCAGAGCATCGACGGCGTGAAGCTGTATGACGAAAGCCACTGGCGCTCGCCACGGGTGGACGTGTGGGGCGTTTCGGATCTGGACCTGTTCAAGGAAGGCGACGAACTGCTGCGGGCCATCCCCAAGGACCAACCGTTCTTCGCCTACCTGCAAACCTCCGGCAATCACCGCCCGTTCACCATCCCCAAGACCAACGATGGCTTCAAGGTGCATGACCTCACCGTGGAACAAGTCCAGGCCGCAGGCAGCCGCAGCGTCGAGCAGTACAACGCCGTGCGCCTGCTGGACTTCAACATCGGCCGCCTGATGGAAATCGCCAAGGCTGGCGGTTACTACGACAACACCATCTTCGTGTTTTTCGGCGACCACAACACCCGAATCAGCCAGATTCCGCACATGGCGCCGGCATTCGAGCAGCTTGGGCTGGAAAGCAACAACGTGCCGATGATGATCCACGCGCCCGGCCTGCAACCCCGGGTGATCGAAGAAGCCGTCGGCCTGGCGGACCTGCTGCCGACCGTGGCCGGCATGGCGGGCATACCGTTCCGCAATGGCGCGATGGGCCGGGATATCCAGCAACCTGCGCCGGAAGGCGAGCGCGTGGTGCCGCTGGTATTGCGCGAGGGCACGTTCCCGCTGATCGGCGGCGTGACCAAGGACTTCCTGCTGCAAATGGAGCACGACGGCAGCTCGCCGACCCTGCATGACCTGGCGTCGCAAACGCCGAGGGACAATGTGGCTCAGCAGTATCCCGAGGAGTTTGAGCGGTTGCAGGGGCTGACCCGTGGCCTGCATGAGAGTGCGCGATTGATGTTGTTCCGGAACGTGCGCTGAAGTCACCTGACGGTCGGGCTGTACTATCGGCCCAGCCAATCCATCCCCACAATCTATCGATTTGAGGTCCACCTCACCCTCCCCGACTATGGCGGCACTTCCAATAACAAAAACCAGGAACCCGCCATGACTGCCCGCTTCCACAACCCGGTAGACACCCGCTTCGGCTGGGGCTGCCTGCAAGAACTCGCCGCTCTTACCGAAGGCCAGAGCGTCGCCCTCGTGACCTTTCCCGAAGCCCGCGGGCTCGGTTTGGTAGACCGCATCCAGGACCTGCTGGGTGAGCGCCTGGTGTACGTCATTGAAGACGTACAGCCCAACCCTGACGTGGCCCAACTGCGCGACACCTACGAGCGTTTCTGGCTGCAGGCCGGTGACTGCCAGGTGGTGGTCGCCGTCGGCGGTGGCAGTGCAATTGATACGGCAAAGGCCCTGATCGTCGGGACCGAGTCCGGGGATTTCGACGAGCTGCTGGCGTTGCTGGCCACCGGTAAACCTTTCGCGCCGGCCCGCCACAAGCTGTTGATTGCCGCACCGACCACCGCCGGCACCGGCAGCGAAGTCACGCCATGGGCGACGATCTGGGACTCCGCCAGCCTCAAGAAGTATTCGCTGCACCTGGACTGCACCTGGCCGACAGTGGCGATCATCGACCCGCAGTTGATGCTGACGGTGCCGGCCGGGGTCACGGTGTCCACCGGGCTGGATGCCTTGTCCCATGCGCTGGAATCGATCTGGAACGTCAACGCCAACCCGGTCTCGGACACCTTCGCCATCTCCGCCATCGAAGACATCCTGGAATGCCTGCCGCGCTTGCGGCGTGACCTCGGCAACCAGGAATTGCGCTCGCGCATGGCCTTGGCGGCGCTGAAAGCCGGCCTGGCTTTTTCCAACACCAAGACCGCCCTCGCCCACTCCATCTCTTATGAGATGACTCTGCACCACGGCCTGCCCCATGGCATCGCCTGTTCCTTCACTTTGCCGCTGGTACTGGGCCTGGCATGGGGGCACGACGCCGCGCGGGACCGCACTCTGCAACGGGTATTCGGCACCGACCTGCAGCAGGCCCAGGCGCAGTTGCGCGACTTCCTCCACAGCCTGGACGTGAAGACCGAATTTGCCGACTACGGCGTGAATGCCACCGAGGCCGAGGCGATGATCCGCTTCGCCCTGCAAGGCGCACGCGGCAAGAATTTCATCGGCGCGCAAGCGGCCTAGACTCACCGTAATTCAGTCGTTTCCTGTTGCACCTATCAAGAGTGCCCCCCAGCGGCTGCGGTCGCCGGGGCGAATAACAATAAGGAAAACATCATGAATCGTGCACACGTGCTGCCTGTTCCTGCCGTCCGTACCTCATCGTTTCGCGTAGCCCAGTGGCGCATGCTGCTGGCGGCGATGTTTTGTTATCTGTTTTTCTACACCGGCCGTCAGACCTTCGGCTTTGCCATCCCCGGGATCCAGGCCGAGTTCGGCCTGACCAAGGAAACCCTCGGCTGGGCCTCCGCGGCGATGCTTTGGGCCTACGCGATTGGCCAGGCGATCAACGGCAACCTCGCCGACAAGTTCGGCGGCCGCCGCATCATGACCCTGGGCGCGGTGCTGTCCTGCGCGGCCAACTGGGTCACCAGTTTCGCCAGCGGCTTTGCCGGGCTGATCCTGCCGTGGGGCATCAACGGTTACTTCCAGGCCCTCGGCTGGGCACCCGGCAGCCGGTTGATTTCCAATTGGTGGAGCGCCGGCGAGCGCGGCAAGGTGTATGGCTTTTATGTGTTCGCCGCTGGGTGCGCCTCGGTCCTGTCGTACGTCACCTCCATCGTGGTGCTGGAAGTGTTCCAACTGGAATGGCGCTGGATCTTCCGCCTGCCGGTGCTGTTGATGTTGGCGGGCGGCATTATTTTCTACCTGGTGGCCCGCGAGCGGCCTCAAGACATGGGCTTCGAGCCCCTGGCCGATACTGGCGTGGCGAATGCCGAAGACAAGAATCATGAAGTGGCCCACGGCGAAGTCGAATCCTCGGCGCAGCGCTACAAGGCGGTGCTGAAAAATCCGCGGCTGATCATCGCCGCGATCTCCCTGGGTTTCCAGAACGCCGCCCGCTACGGCCTGATCGTCTGGGTGCCGGTGCACTTCCTCGGGGCCAACTGGAAAAGCGGCGACAGCATGATCGACCCCAAGTGGATCACCGTGGCCCTGCCGGTGGGCATGGCCATCGGCGCCCTGAGCAACGGCTGGGTCTCGGACAAGCTGTTCGGCTCCAAACGCTACCTGGCGATCATGCTCTACATGTTCCTCGGCGCCGCCACCAGCCTGTGGATGTGGAGTTTGCCGCCCCACAGCGCAATCGGCCTGGTAGCGTTGTTCCTCTGCGGGTTCTTCGTGTATGGCCCGGCGTCGAGTTTCTGGGCGCTGTGCCCGGACCTGGTCGGCGCCAAGCGTGCGGGTACGGCCACGGGCGTGATGAATTTCTCATCCTATCTGTTCGCCGGCCTGGCGGAACCGCTGATCGGCAGTATGCTCGACAGTACCGGCAATACCTCGCTGATCTTCATCGTCGTGACCTCGGCCTGCCTGTGCAGCGCAGCGGTGGCGTTGTTTATCCGACGTTGATGACCGGCCCGGCGGACCTCAGGAACAGGACTCGTTATGTACCAGTACCACAAGTGGCTGCGCTCGTTTCATGCGGTGGCGAAGACCGGCAGTTTCACCCTCGCCGCCGAATACCTGAGCGTCGGCCAGCCGACGGTCAGCGAGCAGGTCAACGGGCTGGAGAAGCAGTTCTCGGTGGAGCTGTTCCACCGTCGCGGGCGGTTTATCGAGATGAGTGCCGCCGGGCACGCCCTTTACGGGATCACCCAGGGGCTGTTCGGCCAGGAGGATGAAGCCATGCAACTGTTGCAGAGTTTCAAGCAGCGCAAGACCGGGCTGCTGCGCCTGGGCGCGGTGTCGCCGCCGATCGCGATGAACCTGACCTACGAGCTGATGCAGCGCCACCCGGACATCGAACTGGAAACCTCGTTTTCCCCGGAAAAGGAAACCCTGGACCGGCTCTTCAACTTCGATATCGACGTGGCGATCCTGGCCCTTTCGGAGTTCGACCAGCGCTTCGATACCCAGCTGTACCGGCGCTATCCGATTATTGCGGTGGTGCGCGATGACCACCCGTGGGCCCGGCAGAAAGAGGTGCACGTGGAACAGATCAGCCGCGAAAAGTGGGTGATGCGCGAGAAAAGCTCACGCACCCGGCAACTGGTGGAAGAAAGCTGCAAGCGCCAGGGCATCGCCGTGAACTGCGTGATGCAGCTGAACAGTCGCGAAGCCATTGTGCACGCGATCACCAAGGGCATCGGCATCGGCTTTGTGTCTGCCGTGGAATACGCCGAAACCCCGGGCACCACGCCGATCACCTTCGTCGACCATCCGTTTTTCATCGACTACCACTTGTGTTGCCTGGGCATCCGCCGCAACCGACCGATGATCGCCGAGCTATTCGAGGCCAGCCCGATCCCGGCCACCTGATCGTCTTGACCGTTTAAACCCTCACCAGGCGCTTACCTCTTCTTTGAGAGAGGGACGGCCTGCTCACACCTGAAAATGGAGACTTGCCATGCACTACCAACAACCTTCCAAGCTGCAAGCCGTGGTCCTGGACTGGGCCGGCACCGTCGTCGACTTCGGTTCCTTCGCCCCCACGCAGATTTTTGTCGAGGCGTTCGGCGAGTTCGGCGTCGCCGTTTCCCTGGAGGAAGCCCGCGGCCCGATGGGCATGGGCAAGTGGGATCACATCCGCACCTTGTGCAACCTGCCGCAGATTGCCGAGCGTTATCGGGCGGTGTTTGATCGCTTGCCGACTGACGAGGATGTCACCGCACTGTATGAACGCTTCATGCCGTTGCAGATCGAGAAAATCGCGCTGCACTCGGCGGTCATTCCCGGCGCCCTTGAGGCGATCAACACCCTGCGCGGGCAGGGCTTGAAGATTGGCTCCTGCTCCGGGTACCCGGCGGTGGTGATGGCCAAGGTGGTCGAGCTGGCGCGACAGAACGGCTACGTCGCCGACCATGTGGTGGCGACCGACGAAGTGCCCAACGGGCGCCCGCATCCGGCGCAGGCACTGGCCAACGTGATTGCCCTGGGGGTCAGCGATGTGGCCGCGTGCGTGAAGGTCGACGACACCTGGCCGGGGATCCTGGAAGGCCGTAGCGCCGGCATGTGGACGGTGGCGTTGACCTGTTCCGGCAACGCACTGGGTTTGACCTACGAGCAATACAAGGCCCTGCCTGCTGCTGAGCTGGCGCTGGAGCGTGCGCGCATTACACAGATGTTCGAGGGCTCGCGGCCGCATTACCTGATCGACACCATCGTCGAACTGTCGGCGGTGATCGACGATATCAATGCGCGTTTGGCGCGCGGAGAAACGCCGCAGGGTTCTTGATGGGCCGATGGGGTCAGTGAGCTGACCCCACACTGCGGCCTATCGCCCTGCGACAAGCTGCTCGCTAAGTATCCACAGCCGCTGCGCCAACCCGGTATCCACCGCCCACGGCCTGACACCCAACTGCTCTTCCGATTCCGCACTCACTGCCGCCGCCACATCACAGTTCTCGCAATAGACCCCGCCCATTCCCGCCAACTGCCCACTCACCGCGCACCACACACTGGTGGCCGCGCCTTGCTCCGGGGTTTTCATGTTCCGCTCAGGGTCGATCACCGGTTTCCCGTGCTCGTCGACATAGCCTGATGCCTGCAAGACTTCAGGCTTCATGTGCCGCACCAGATCGGTAATGATTCCACCGGGATGCACCGCAAAAGCCTTTACCCCACTCGCCGCACCGAGCGTATCCAGATGCACGGCGAACAGCGCATTGGCAGTCTTGGACTGACCGTAGGCCCTCCATGGATCGTAGGCCTGGCGCTCGAAATTCCAGTCGTCAAAGTCGACGGCGCCGTGCACATGCCCCCGTGAGGACAGCGTCACCACCCGTGCACCTTCGGCGCGCTGCAAGGCCGGCCACAGGCGCTGGGTAAGCAGGAAATGCCCGAGATGGTTGGTCGCAAACTGAGATTCGTAGCCCTGGGCATTGCGGCTCAACGGCGGCGCCATGATGCCCGCGTTATTGATCAGCAGGTGCAGCGGGCAGCCTGTCGCCAGAAAGCGCTCGGCAAACTGTTCGATGGACTGGGCGTCCATCAAGTCCAGGGGTTCAAGTTGCAGCTGTGGGTAAGGTTTGAGTGCGGCGCGTGCCTTGGCCAGGTCACGGGCCGGGATGATCACGCGGGCGCCCGCGGCAGCCAGGGTACGGGCGGTGACCAGGCCAATGCCGGAGTAGCCGCCCGTGACAATCGCCACCTTGCCCGAGAGATCGACGCCCCGGATGACTTCGGCGGCGGTGGTTGCTGCTCCATAGCCGCTGTGGATCGGTTTTTGTACTGTGGGCATGACAGAGTCTCCATTGGACGTGTGGTTAACACGCTACCCCTCGAAAGCCGTACTCTGAATACTCGATTATCCCATTTACATGCGTAAAAGTACGAGTATGCCCAGCGACCCGTTTTCCGAGATTCTCACGTTCGTGAATGCCCAATCGGTTATGACCGGCGGCTTCAGCGCGGGCGGCGCCTGGGCCCTGCGTTTTCCCGCGCCGGACAAGATCAAGTTTTTCGGGGTGGTGAAGGGGCAGTGCTGGTTGTGGATGGATGGCGAACTGGCGCCGGTGTTGATTGAGGCGGGCGATGTGTTCCTGCTGTGTGCGCAACGCTCGTTTGTGCTTGCAGGCGATGTGTCGGTCGCGCCTTTGGAAGCGCGGCAATTATTCGCTGACGCCGGCCGCTTCCCGCAAATCGGTGACGGCCAGGGCTGTGTGCAAATCGGCGGCTACGTGCAACTGGACCCGGAGAGTGGCGGCCTGCTGGCCAACGCGCTGCCACCCCTGATCCACGTGCGGGCCACGTCGCCGCAAGCGACAATTGTGCAATGGCTACTCGGCCAGTTGGCACATGAGGGGCAAGCCAATTTGCTCGGGGCAAGCTTGGCGTCGGCGCAACTGGCGCAGTTGATGTTTATCCAGATCCTGCGGGCCTATGTCGAGACCTCGGGCGTATTACCCGAAGGCTGGCTGCGCACGGTCAGCGACAAGCGCCTGGCCCCCGCGCTGCGCTTGATACACAGCGAGCCGGGGCGTGCCTGGACACTGGAAGACCTGGCTACGGCGGCTGCGATGTCGCGCACCACCTTTTCGCACTACTTCAAGAGCGTTGCCGGGGTACCACCGTTGGCGTACCTGACCGAGTGGCGCATGCGCCTTGCGCAACGAGCGTTGCGCGAGGGGAATCTGTCAGTGGGCGTGTTAGCGCAGTCGTTGGGGTACGGTTCTGAAAGTGCGTTCAGCAACGCCTTCAAGCGAGTGACAGGAAAGGCCCCGAGGCATTATCGGGACGCGTGCCGTCAATCCAGTAGCGCGGCGCCCTTGAGCAGCGCGTAAAGCCCTTCCGGTACCAGTGGCGACTGCGCGGTGAAGCTTGAGCTGCCCTTCCAACTCACCTTGAACGCAAAACCGTTGCTTTCAGCACCGTCAAGATACGGCTGCTCGTATAGGCTCTGATCCGCAAATTGACCATCGTAGACCTGGACGATCTCGTGTCCGGGGTGGCCGTCGTAGGTAAAGATGCTTTCAAGCGTGCCGAGCAGGCGCAGGCTGTGAATCGGCTGCGCCAGTTCCTCCTGGACTTCTCGCACGATGGCCTCGGCGCTGTGTTCACCGAATTCGATGCCGCCACCGATGGGGCGAAAGACTGTCTGCTGTTTCACCGCATCCTGGAATTCGTGAACCAGAATTCGACCGTTGCGGTGAAAGATACAAAGGGCAAGCGCCCGGATACGCGGTGCGACCATGGAGTGAAATCCTTGTCTTGGGATCGGTGTTTATTGCGCCTGAAATGTCGCAAGGTACGCCAGCAAGTTGTCGATTTTCTCCTGATCGCTGATCCCCCAGAAAATCATCCGGGTGCCGCTCACCACCTTTTTCGGCGCCTCGATATAGGCGGCCAGCTTGTCCCGCGTCCAGACCACGCCTGAATTTTTCATCGCATCTGAATACTGATAGTCAGTGGTGGTGCCAGCCGGTCGACCAATGATGCCGTTGAGTTGCGGCCCGAAACCGCCCCGTGCATTTTCGCCGACGCTATGGCAACCGCCACAGGTTTTACTGAACAGCTTTTCACCGGCTTGGGCATCGCCTTCTGCGAGAGCCTGGAGACTGAAGGCCCCACCGATCAAGGCAATGGCCAGTAAAGCGGCGTATTTCATGAATGAGTCCCCACAGGTCGTTCGCCCAACCGCTGCACCAGACGCACCAGGTAGCCGTCCGGGTCTTGCACGATGAACTGCCGCTGCCCCGCTTCCACCTCACCCGCCCGGTACCAAGCGTCCTCAACGTCGCGGAACAGCGGCCAGCCGATGGCAGCCAGACGCTGCAGAACAGGCGCCACGGCAGGCACATCGATTTGCAGGTTAATGCCTCGTCCCAAGGGTTTTTCCAAGGGTGCGGTCAGCCACTGGCCGGCATCCGGATCGTATTGCTCCAGCATGATTTGCGCGCCTTGCAGGTCGAGGTAGGCAAAGCCTTCTTCGGAGCGCTGATAACCAATGTCGAATCCCAACTGGGTGACCCAGAAGTCGAGGCTGCTCGTGAGGGCCGTCACGATGAGTTCGGGGACGAGGGGGTTTCGGATAAACATGAGAATCCTTGGGGTGCCTTTACTTACCGCGCTACGACCTGCCATGACATGGCACAGCGACTGCCCGGCGCAAAACCGTGACGATACTCCTCACGCAGAGCCTCTGCCAAACGATGATCCGGCGCCAGCGAATGTGCTTGCTCAAATCCCAGCCGCTGATAAAACGGGCTGTTCCAGGGCACGTCGCAAAATGTGGTCAAGGTGACTGCCCGCAACCGGCGCGAGCGAGCCTCATTCATCACGGCCTCAAGCAATTGCCGCCCTGCGCCACGGCCCTGCATGACCTGCGCCACCGACAGTTCATGGATGTGCAGGTCGTCATCAAGCATCTGTGCACTGAGAAAACCCTGGACCTGGCCAGCAGCATCCACCGCCACCCAACACGTACCCCACGCGATCAACTGCAGATGACGTTCAACACTCATGACCTCGGCATCGGCCAGCCAGCTCAAGGATTCGATCGCACGAAAGGACTGGGCCGCACTGCGCTCTATTGCAGGTAAACACACTGCGTCGGGTGCGGCGGCAAGTCGGATAACAGTCAGCATGAGGCAACCCGGGATCGTTGAAACACCTGAGATTAACATCTGGAAACAGCCACTCAATTGATATCACCCCACCACTCTGCTTGCATGCCCGCTCCTCTCGGCACAGCGGTTCAGGAGACAAGCGATGAAAACCATGGTGGTCGGTGCAAGCAAAGGATTGGGCAGGGCCTTGATGGAAGGGCTGGGCGGGGTTGGGGATACGCTGATCGGGGTGTCCCGCAGTCGCCCTGATCCCTTGATGTGCAGCACTGGCGCCGAGGTGCGCTGGGTGGAAGCAGACCTTGGCGTGCCTGGCCAAGCGGCGCACGTCATCGAGCAGGCGGTGGCGGCAGGCGGGCTGGACACACTGATCTATAACCTGGGCATCTGGGAGGCGCGGGCGTTTGATCCGGCGTACAGCTATCTCACCGACGAGGACACGCAACTGGAAGCCATCGTCAGTTGCAACATCACCGCACCGCTGTTGTTGATCAAGCGGCTGCTGCCGGTGTTATTGAAGAGCCCACAGCCGCGCATCATCCTCACAGGCTCGACCTCGGGACTGCCCCAGAGCGGCCGGCCCGAAGTGGCGTTCGGCGCCTCGAAATTCGCCTTGCGCGGCATCGCCGATGCGCTGCGTGAAGGCTATCGCCAGCAACGCCTGGGTGTCACTTGCCTGAACCTGGGCTATCTGAATACCGAAGATTCCTTGAGCACCTCACGCACCCAGGCCGAACAGCGCGGTGAGGGCCAATTGATTCCGGTGCATGACGTGGTGCAGGTGGTGCGTATGGTCTTGAGCCTGTCCGGCGCCAGTTTCGTCAAGGAGCTGACGTTGCCGGCGCTGCTGGATGAACGCTTCTAGCAGGTTTCGCCAGTGGAGCGCCCTGCCCTGACGCAATTCAAAGACAACCAAATGACCACCCATCGCAAAAAAAACATCCAATCGAACCTAATCGACGGCGCCCCACTCCACCTTACTTAACCCGGATGGTGGAGTAAGGATCATGGCTCAGCCATCGATATTGGTGCTGGAAGACGACGAAATCATTCGCTCGTTGATGGTAGATGTACTGGAGGATTTCGGCGCGGTGGTGACCTCGTTCCCGTCCGCAGACGAAGGAATGATTTTTCTTGAACGAGCCAGTGATCCGGTAGACTTGATTGTCAGCGATATCCAGATGCCCGGCCTGCTCAATGGCTACGACTTGAGCAAAGTAGTCGCCCATCGCTGGCCGACGCTGCCGGTGGTGCTGACCTCGGGCAACACCGCAATGGCCTCGCAGTTGGGCAGCACCGTGCGGTTCCTGCCCAAGCCGTGGACCACCAAGCGCCTGATCGACTGCGTGCAGTCGGCCCTGGTGCAGGGTTCGCCCATGCACTGATAGCATCGCGATATCAGCCAAGGCGAACTTCACGGCGACTCCTGCGGTCAGTTATTAAGCAACCTTACATGGCCAGCAGGCCCCCAGTTCGAGTTTACTGAATGCATTCACAGGCCCATGACGTTGGTGCGCCCCCTGTACTTGAAGCCCTGCGCTCGGGTACCGCTTTACTGCACGTCGCCCTGGAAAAGCGCTTGCCGTTTTTCTCCCCGCAGCTCGATCACACTCGGTATAAACGCCTGCTCCAGGCCTATTACGGGTTCTACAACCCTCTGGAAACGACGCTGAACGACAGCGGCTTGATCCCCGTGGGGTTTGATCAGGTGCTGCGTCGCAAAACTCCCACCTTGCTGACGGATCTTCACGCTCTGGGCCTGGACGCCCGAGCCATCGCCGCCCTTCCCCATTGCCTGTCGCTACCGCTCCTCGACACGCCGGCCGCCTGCCTGGGCGCGCTGTATGTGTTGGAAGGCGCCACCCTGGGCGGGCAAATCCTGCGCCGGGAAATGGCCCAGCGCCTGGGACTGGATGCCGACAACGGCGGCGCGTTTCTCAACGTGTACGGCGCTGAAACCGGTCGGCGCTGGAAAGACTTTCTCGACTACCTGAGCCATGTGCCCCTCGATGCGCACGCCAAACTGCGCGCCGTGAACGCGGCCCGCTCGACATTCAGCTGCTTTGAGCAATGGCTCGACAGCCAGGAGGTACTGCTATGAAACCCGAAGATTTTGAAGAGTTGCTTGCCAACTGTGCAGACGAACCCATCCGCTTCCCGGGGGCCATCCAGCCCCACGGTGCGCTGCTGACCCTGTCCGAGCCGGAACTGCATATCGTGCAGGTGAGCGCCAACGTAGCCGAACTGTTCAACCACTCACCGGAATCCTTGCTAGGCCAGCCGCTGCACACATTGATCGGCATTGAACATGCCGAAGCCGTCCGGGCCATGGTCACGCAAAACAGCTTTTTCGACGCCGCACCGCTGCACATGACCCTCAACGGCGCCGAGTTCGAAGGCTTGCTGCACCGCCATCAGGATGTGCTGGTGCTGGAGTTCGAACCACGGCTCAAGGACTTCCAGCCGCGGGCACTCAATGGTCGGACCAGCAACCTGGGCAAGATGCTGCAACGCCTGCAGGCGGCGAAAACCCTGCAAGCCTTGTATGAAATCAGCGTCAACGAAATCCAGGCCATGACCGGCTACGACCGGGTGCTGATTTATCGTTTCGAAGAGGAAGGCCACGGCCAGGTGATCGCCGAAGCGTCCGCCCCGTCGATGGAATTGTTCAACGGCCTGTTCTTCCCGGCGTCTGACATCCCCGAACAAGCCCGGGAGCTGTACCGCACCAATTGGCTGCGGATCATCCCCAATGCCGATTACGAGGCAGTGCCGCTGGTGCCCAGGTTGCGCCCGGACACCGGCCAGCCCCTGGACCTGAGCTTCGCCACCCTGCGCAGCGTGTCGCTGATTCACTGCCAGTACATGAAAAACATGGGGGTGCTGTCGTCCATGAGCATCTCCCTGATGGCCGGCGACAAACTCTGGGGCCTGATCAGTTGCGGCAACCGCCAGCCGCTGCTGGTGCCCAATGATTTGCGCACCGCGTGCCAGACTATCGGCCAGGTGCTGTCGTTGCAGATCAGCGCCATGGAGGCCCTGGACCTAAGCCGCCAGCGCGAAGAAAAAGTCGAGGCCCTGGCCTTGCTCAGCCAGGCCATGCAGGCCTCGCCCGCAAACGTCTTCGATGGCCTGGCGCAGCGTCCGCAATTGCTGATGGACCTGACCCTCGCAGGCGGTGTGGCAATCATCGAAGACAAGCAACTGCACCGCTACGGCAATTGCCCGGAACCTGCGCAGATTCGCGCCCTGCACAAGTGGCTGCAAGAGACCGGGCAGCCGGTGTTTGCCAGCCATAACCTGGCCTCGGTTTACCCGCCGGCGGCTGAATACCAGCACGTAGCCAGTGGCGTGCTGGCCATGAGCTTGCCCAAGCCGGTGGACAACGGCGTGTTGTGGTTTCGTCCCGAAGTGAAGGAAAACATCAACTGGAGCGGCGACCCGAACAAACCCCTGGACCTGGAAAGCACCGACGCGGGCCTGCACCTTCGCCCACGCACCTCGTTTGAAATCTGGAAGGTGGAGATGGCCGGCATTTCCACCAAATGGAGCCACGGTGACCGCTTCGCCGCCAACGACCTGCGCCGCTCGGCCCTGGAAAATGACCTGGCCCGCCAGGTGCTGCGTGAACAACAGGCGGTGCGCGCCCGGGATGAACTGGTGGCGGTGGTTTCCCACGACCTGCGCAACCCGATGACGGTGATCTCGATGCTCTGCGGCATGATGCAAAAGGCCTTCAGTTCCGATGGCCCACACACCTCGCGACGGATTTCCTCGGCCATCGATACCATGCAACAAGCCGCCGGGCGCATGAATGTGCTGCTGGAAGATTTGCTCGACACCTCGAAGATCGAAGCCGGGCGCTACACCGTCAAGCCGGTGGCCCTGGACGTGAGCCAGATGTTCGAGGAGGCCTATTCACTGCTCGCGCCCCTGGCGATGGAAAAGGGCATCGACCTGTCCTTCAATGCCGAACCCGGGCTGCAAATCCATGCCGACCCGGAACGGTTGTTCCAGGTGCTGTCGAACCTGATCGGCAACGCCATCAAGTTCACCCCGCGCCAGGGCAATATCGGCATCAGTGCGTTGAGCAATGGCGAAGAGATCGTGTTTTCGGTACGTGACTCCGGCGAAGGGATCGCCCCTGATCAGTTGCCTCACGTGTTTGATCGCTACTGGACGCAAACCGAAAACAATCCCACCGGCAGCGGCCTGGGCTTGTACATCACCCAAGGCATCGTGCAGGCCCACGGCGGGCGGATCGAGGCTGAGAGTGAGTTGGGGCGAGGCAGCGAGTTTCGGTTTACGGTGCCCAAGCCGGCTTGAAACGGCGCCTCATCGAGACGGCGAAGCATATGGAAACCCAAAGGCCCGGAACGCCGGACCGGGCCAGGGCCACTGATCAGGACGCACTCAAAGGGAGGTGAATGCGCACACTTCACGTCCTTTCTAATGAGAGCCAAAATCTATGTCCTTTCCAATCATTGGCAGCGCTTTCCATATCCAATCCTTCAATGGGCCCACTCATTCGCCTCAAGCCACTCAACCCGTCCAACCTGTTCAGCCGGCCCCCAAACCAAACGATGAGCCCTCGCGTAGCAGCTCCAACCAGCAAATTTTTCAGTCGAATAGCGGTAATCTGACTGATCTGGGAAAAGGCAATTTGCCGTGAGGGTTTAAGCCTTCCTAAACCGGCAACACCACCACGGCGACCAACCCGCCACACGGGCGATTCTCCAACGTCAGCGTTCCACCGTGTTCCAGGACAATCGCCCGTGCCGTGGAAAGGCCCAAACCGACCCCGCCGGTACTTTTATTGCGTGAGCCTTCCAGCCGAAAGAACGGCAGGAACACCTGCTCATGCTGCTCCTGCGGGATGCCCGGGCCACGGTCCAGTACCCGTATCGTCACCACGCCCGGACTCTGTTGCAGTTCGATTTCCGGCGCCCGCCCGTAGTGGATCGCATTGTCCATCAGGTTGGTCATCACTCGCTTGAGCCCCAGCGGACGACCGAAATACACCAGCCGTGGCGGGCCATTGAAGCCGATGTCGATGGACTGATCGCGGTAGTCGTCAATCAGCGTTTGCAGCAACTCCGCAAGGTCCAGTTGGGTGGCCTGTTCCAGGCGCGCATCGTCGCGAAAGAATTCCAGCGCGGTGTTGATCATCGCCTGCATCTCGTCGACATCCCGGAACAGGCGGTGCTGCTGGTCGGCATCTTCGATGAATTCCCCCCGCAGGCGCAGGCGGGTCAGCGGCGCACGCAGGTCATGGGAAATCGCGGCGAGCATCTGGGTGCGGTCCTGGATGAAGTGCTGCAACTGCGCCTGCATGCCGTTGAACGCGAGAATCGCCTGGCGGATTTCCTGGGGGCCGACCGGCTCGATAGGCGGCGCACGAAAGTCGGCGCCGAAACGTCGCACACCCTGGGCGAAATACTGCAGCGGCCGGGCCAGGCGCCGGGTGGCGATCAGCGTGACCAGCGCGGTGGAAATCAGTACCAGCATCAGCACGATCAGGCTTCGCGGGCCTTCCGCCAGGCCCCAGCTGCGCGACGGCGCGCTGAACATCAGCCAGGATTCATCCACCAGTTGCACCACCAGCGCATAGCGCCCGCCGGGGCCAGGCCAGTCGGACGGTTCGTAGGCTTCCATCCGCCGCTCCGGCCCCTTGAGCAGCTGCTTGAACACCTGGTCGGAGTGAAACCCCGGGTCTTCCAGAACCGGCACATCAATGCCTGTGCGGGTGGCCGACCAACTCACATTGAAGCTGTCATCGGCCACTGCCCGAGTCAGTTGCGCGCGCTGGGACGGCTCTGCCGCTTCGATCATCCGCACGATCACCGCGACCTTCTCCAACAGGCCGGTTTCACCCAACGGCGGCCTGGCCCAAACGCCAGCCAGTTGCACAAACAGCGCATTGAAGGCCAGCGCAGTGAGCATCGCAATCAGGATAGTCAGGGCAATCCAGCGGGCCACGGTGTCCCGAGGTTTGAAGCGGCTCATGAGCGGGTCACCGCGACGGTGAACTGGTAACCACCGTTGCGCACGGTACGAATCATCGCCGGGCGCTTGGTGTCGAACTCCAGCTTGCGTCGCAGGCGGCTGACCTGCACGTCGATGCTGCGGTCGAAGGCGTCGTGGCTATGGCCCCGCGCCAGGTTCAGCAATTGCTCGCGGGTCAGTACGCGCTGCGGGTGTTCGACGAACACCAGCAGCAGGTCGAACTCGCCGGACGACAACGGGATCATCACCTGGTCCGGCGAGCGCAACTGCCGGCGCGTCAGGTCCAGTTGCCAACCGGCGAAGCGAATCAACGGGCGCGACACATCCCCCAACGTCGGCCGGTTTTCACCCGCCCGACGCAGTACGGCGCGCACCCGGGCAAGTAATTCACGGGCATCGAAAGGTTTGCTCAGGTAATCATCGGCGCCCATTTCCAGGCCCACCACGCGATCACTCAGTTCGCCCATGGCGGTCAGCATGATCACCGGTGTTGCGTATTGCTGGCGCAGGCGCTGGCACAGCAACAGGCCGTTATCCCCCGGCAGCATCAGGTCGAGGATGATCAGGTCGGCAGGTGTACGCTCCATGGCCGCCCACAGCTCGGCGCCATTGGCGGCGGTCTCGACCGTGTAGCCATGTTGCAGGAAGAATTTCTTCAGCAGGGCGAGGACCTCGAGGTCATCGTCCACGATTAAAAGATGGCTCACCGATGGGCATCACTTGGTCTTGTCGATGCGCCATCTAAAACCATTCGACGCGGCCCGTCATATATTTCAATCGTGCAATAAAGCGTCAACGGCGCAATAAAGCAGACATCTTTGCGCAAGCTGCGGCTGCCAGCATCGGCTTCCTTTTCCCGGAGACTGACCCCATGCGCTCGCTGACGTATCCCCAGCACCTGGCTCGCCAGGCGGTGTTGTTGCTGACTGTGTCTTACCTCACAGGCTGCGCGGGCCCGGCCAACGTAACGAGTACCACACGCTGCGCACAGGTTTCCTACCCGGTGTATGACCCCGCCGAACCAGTCAACCGGGGCGTGTTCGCCTTCAACCGCGCGGTGGATGACTACGCCCTGGCGCCTGTAGCCCGAGGCTACCGATACATGCCGGAGTTTTTCCAGCAGGGTGTGCATAACTTCGCCAGCAACTTCAGCGAACCCAAGGTCTTCATCAACGACCTGCTGCAAGGCAACCCACGGCGCTCGATCAACACCCTGGGACGTTTTGCGGTGAACACCACCGTGGGGATCGTCGGCTTGATTGATGTCTCGGACCCGCTGGGCATCCCTCGCCACACCGCCGACTTCGGCCAGACCTTTGGCGTGTGGGGGATTGGCAACGGGCCGATTGTCGAACTGCCGTTGCTGGGCACCGGCAACAGCCGCGATGCGGCGGGCAAGGTCCTGAACTTCCTGGTGGCGCCGCTGGGCGACAGCGATACCGTGCAAACCCTGGGCACCATCAGCCTGGTGGGTGGCACAGTGGACACGCGCGCCTCGTTGCTGCCGCTGACCGACAGCCTGCAAAAGCTGCCGGACTACTACAGTGCCTTGCGTAACGTGGTGGCCGAACACCGCGCGGCCTTTGTGCTGGAGGGCAAGCAGGGGGCGACGTCGCCTCAGGCCGATAATTGTGCACAGGGAGCCGGCGATGATTTCTGAATCAAGCTCACTGGTCCTGCAACGTCAGGTTCGTAAACGCGGGACCAGCGCCCTGCTCTGCCGGGAGACCCGCCTGAGCCTGTCGTCGGAGCAGGGCCGCCTGGTGCTGAGCCGCTATGTCGAACGGTACAGCCCGCAGGGTGTGCGCTGGGTCGAGCGCCAGCACAGTGTGGCCCTGGCCGAAGTGCTGCGCTGGATGATTGCCGAAGGCGAGACCTGCGCCACGCAGTCATGATTTGAGATGAAAGGTTTATAGCCCGGGCCAGTGGGCGCCGGGTAATTTGCCGCTCGCCCGGGTATCGCGCCTTAACAAAACGCTGACATTCAATGCGTTACCTTTTCGGCCCAACCTTGCCCAGAGCCGTTGCCTTGATGCCTCACCCCGACACACTTCCCGCTGTACTCGCCGGCCCGTTGCTGCGACGCCTGGAACCGCGGCGCCTGGTGATGTGGCTGGTGGGAAGTCGTCCCCTGGCATTGACCCTGAGGCTGCAAGTCGCCCAAGGCGCGGCGCTCGATATCGAGTTGGACGCCAGCCAATGCAAGGTGGTGCCCGTCGGGCGCCAGGCCTTTATCCACCTGATCGACGTACCGCTGGCGGAAGCCCTGCCCCAGGACGTGAGCATAGGCTACGACCTGCTGGTAAACCGTGCCGGTATCGCCGAATGGGCGCCGCACCTGCTCTACCCGGGCGCACAAGGCCCGCATTTCGTCCTGCACAGCCGCATCCACCAATTGGTCCACGGTTCCTGCCGCAAGCCCCATCACAGCGCAGCCGACGGTTTGCTGTGTGTCGACCGGCTGCTGGCCGAATCGAACACCCTGGAGGAACGCCCGGCCTTGTTGATGATGAGTGGCGACCAGGTCTACGCCGACGATGTCGCGGGGCCGATGCTGCGGGCCATTCATGCGCTGATCACGCGCCTCGGCCTGTTCGACGAACACCTCGACGGTGCCGTCGTCGACAACAGCGCCGCGCTTTATGAGCATGCCGCCAGCTACTACCATCGAGCCGACCTGTTGCCCGCCCTGAAGAGCAACGAGACCCTGCGCGAGCGTTTTTTTGGCGGGGTGAAGAAGCCTATTTTCACCAGCAGCAGCGCCGACAACCACCTGGTGACTTTTGCCGAAGTCATGGCGATGTACCTGCTGGCGTGGTCGCCCGTACCGTGGCAGTTGATCACACCGCAAGCGCCGCAACTGCGCGCCGAAGGGCACGTACGCTATGGGCACGAGCAAGTGCAGATCGACACGTTCCGTGACGGCCTGGGTGGCGTGGCCAGGGTGTTCGCCCACCTCTCCTGCCTGATGATCTTCGATGATCACGACATCACCGACGACTGGAACCTCAGCGCCCAATGGGAAGAAACCGCTTACGGGCATCCGTTCTCCAAGCGCATCATCGGCAACGCACTGCTGGCCTATATGCTGTGCCAGGGCTGGGGCAATAACCCGGATGCGTTCGATACGGTGATCGGCAAAACCCTGGCGCTCACCACACAGGCCCACGACAACTACCTGCAGCCTGACGCTCAAGATGAGCTGGTGGATGACCTGCTGAAGTTCCAGCAATGGCATTACGTGCTGCCCACCACCCCCGCACTGGTAGTGCTCGACACCCGTACCCGGCGCTGGCGCAGCGAGTTCAACCTCAAGCAACCCTCCGGCCTGCTGGACTGGGAAGCACTGAGCGAACTGCAACAGGAGCTGCTGGATCACCCTTGCGCGATAATCGTTTCACCGGCGCCGATCTTCGGCGTCAAACTGATCGAAACCGTGCAGAAGGCCTTCAGCTGGTGCGGCTACCCGCTGCTGGTGGACGCGGAAAACTGGATGGCCCACCGCGGCGCAGCACAGGTGATCCTCAACATCTTTCGTCACTCCCGCACACCGGGCAACTACGTGATCCTCTCGGGAGACGTGCACTACTCGTTCGTCTATGAAGTGCTGATTCGCCACCGCAATGCCGGTCCAAAAATCTGGCAGATCACCAGCAGCGGCATCAAGAACGAATTCCCGCCGCGCTTGCTGGAATGGTTCGACCGTCTCAATCGATGGCTCTACTCACCGCGCTCACCGCTGAACTGGTTCACCCGTCGCCGACTCATGCAGGTAGTGCCGCATATTCCGGAACACGCTGAAGCGGGCGAACGGCTCTGGAATTCTGCCGGGATCGGGCAGGTGTTTTTTAACCGGCAGGGGCAGCCTGAGGCGATTTATCAGCACAATGCCAATGGGGCGCCCAGGACCAGGATGGCGGCGCCTGATCAGAAGCTGAACCCAAGCAAGTAGTGGCTTTTAGCCACACTCTCACTAGACCAAAGACCCCCTTCTAAGCGCCAAGGCGCCGTTGTACAGTACCGCCAGCCACGGAGTATCGGCATCAATTTTGGCTGGCCCCAGGAGCCAGTCCACGCAGGGAGTGCGCAATGGACGATACATCCGGCAGCGAACCGTCAAGGAAGGACTTTTGCGACCTTAACGCCGACATGCTGCATGCCATCATGGAGCTGGTCAGCGACGGGATCTGGGACTGGAACGCCAACACCGGGTTCGTCTACCGCAACCCCGGCTGGTACGAAATGCTCGGCTATGCCCATCACTCCCTGGAAAACAGCGTATTCACCTGGGAAAACGTGATTCATCCCGATGACTATCCCCAAGTGATGGTGCTGTTTGATAACTACATCAACCGCCGCACCACTCACTATCAAGCCGAATACCGCTGCCGCAAGAAAGACGGCTCCTACCTGTGGATCGAAGACCGCGGCTACGTGATCGCACGTAACGACGACGGCTCGGTGGCACGCATGGTCGGCGCCCACCGCAGTATCCAGGCGCGCAAACAGTCCATCGAACAGCTGGAGCGCCGCAATCAATCCCTTGAAGCCCTGGTGGCCGAGCGCACCCGCGAGCTGTCGCGGGTCAATCAACAACTGCAGTTGCAACTGGACGAGAATCGCTCCCTGGCCGAACGCGACGCCTTGACTCGCGTGGCCAATCGTTACCGCCTTGAACGCGTCCTGCTGGAAGAGTGCGCTCGCGCCCAACGGTTTCGCCTGCCGCTGTCGCTGATCGCCATGGACATTGACGACTTCAAGCCCATCAACGATCAGCACGGCCATGCCGTAGGCGATGAAACCCTGGTGCGCGTGGTGGAATGTCTGGAGGCCTGCATTCGCCACGGCGACTTGCTGGCCCGCTGGGGCGGCGATGAATTCATGGTCATCGTGCCCAAAAGCACGTTGGAGACCGCGCGGGAATTGGCCGAGCGAATGCGCTGTGCGCTCAAGGACTTGCCCGCCGTGGGCAGCTTCAAGGTGACGTTGAGCCTCGGCGTGGTAGAGCGACGCAACGATGAGTCACCCGCCTGCCTGATGGCCAGGGCCGATCAGGCGTTGTATCGCTCCAAGGCGGCGGGCAAGGACACGGTTTCTTCGTGAAACCTCAGCGAACCGGCGGCGCGTACTGGATCCCGCCGTTGCTCCACAGGGCATTAAGGCCGCGCTTGATCTTCAGCACGCTGCCCTGGCCGATGTTGCGCTCGAACATCTCGCTGTAGTTGCCCACTTGCTTGACGATCTGCACGACCCAGTCCTTGCGCAGTTTCAGGTCCTTGCCGTAGTCACCGTCTGCGCCGAGCAAACGGGCGACGTCCGGGTTCTTGCTGGACTTGGCTTGCTCTTCAACGTTCTGCGAAGTGATGCCCATTTCCTCGGCATTGAGCATGGCGAACAACGTCCACTTGACGATGCTGAACCACTCGTCGTCGCCCTTGCGCACCAGCGGGCCCAATGGCTCCTTGGAAATCACTTCCGGCAACACCACGAACTCATCCGGGTGAGCCATCTTGATCCGCTGGGCGTACAGCCCCGACTGGTCGGTGGTGAGCACGTCGCAGCGGCCCGCTTCGAGGCCCTTGGCACTTTCGTCAGCAGTGTCGAAGGTAATCGGCGTGTACTTCAGGCCGTTGGCGCGGAAGTAATCCGAGACGTTCAGCTCGGTGGTGGTGCCGGCCTGGATGCAGATGGTCGCGCCGTCCAGGTCCTTGGCGCTCTTCACACCGAGCTTGGTGTTCACCAGGAACCCGATGCCGTCGTAGTAGGTCACGCCGGTGAACACCATGCCCATGCCCGCGTCACGGGAACTGGTCCAGGTGGTGTTGCGGGAAATCAGGTCGATCTCGCCGGATTGCAACGCAGTGAAACGCTCCTTGGCGGTCAACTGGCTGAACTTCACCTTCGACGCATCACCAAAGAGTGCTGCAGCGACGGCGTGGCACACGTCCACATCAATGCCGGTCATCTTGCCGTTGGCGTCCGGCACGCCAAAACCCGGCAACCCATCACTGACCCCACACTGGATAAAACCCTTCTTCTGGATCGCATCCAGGGTCGCCCCTGCGTGGGCGCTCCCTGCCAGTCCCAGTAATGCTGCGGCGGTGAATGCCGCCAACGTGGATTTCATGTGCTTCATGCAAGGCGCTCCCTGTCGGTCTTTATTATTCGGCGCCACAAACCCGCGCCGTTTATAGTGTTGCCGGTCAGTATCAACGGCTTTACACCTTGGCCACAAACGACGTTTAGGCAAAGGCTCCTTCCGATTTGGAATGAACTTCTCATGATCTCGAAACGCTTGACCCCTTCGATGACCGCCCTGCAGTGCTTCGAAGCCGCCGCCCGCCACCTGAGTTTCACCCGCGCTGCCGAAGAACTGCACCTGACCCAGAGCGCGGTGAGCAAGCAGGTGGCACAGCTCGAAGAGATGCTCTGCCACCCGCTGTTCCAGCGAGTACGCCAGCGCTTGTACCTGTCGCCGGCGGGCTCGCTGTACCTGGAGGAAGTACGCAAGATCCTCAACCAGGTAGATATTTCCAGCCGCTACATCCTCACCTACGGTGGCGAGACCGAAGTGCTGCGCATCGCCACCCAGCCGACCTTCGGTGACCGCTGGCTGGTGCCCAAGCTCAAGGATTTTGCCGCGCGCCATCCCAATATCCACCTGGACGTGCGCAACGAACTGGAGCCATTCGACGTGTTGCAGGCCAAGGCGGATATCGCGTTTTTCTTCGGCCAGGGAGCGTGGCCGGGGGCAACTTGCATCGAGTTGTTTCGCGAAGCCGTGGTGCCGGTCTGTGCCCCCGGGTTTGTTGCCGCTGGCAGCGACGCCTCGTCCCGCCACACCTTGCTGCAATGCACCTCGCGCCCGGAAGCCTGGCACGAGTGGTTTCTGGAACAGGGCCTGCACTCGCAAAACAGCTACCACGGGCCGCGTTTCGACACGTTCTACATGTGCATCCGCGCCGCGCAATCGGGGTACGGCGTGGCGTTGGTGCCGCAGTATCTGGTGGCCGAGGAATTGGCGAACGCCAGCCTGATGATCCCCTGGGATTACAGAATGCCGAGTGCCGGCGCGCACTTTATCGCCCATGCCGAACATGCAGGGGAGATCCCGAAAGTGAAGGCGTTCCTGAACTGGATGGTGGATGTGGCGAAGGAGCTTGCTCCCTCGCCATAGCACATCCCGACTTTTAATAATGACCCGGCGACTTTATTTCGTTTGCGGGGCAAGGCGGCTCACGGCTTAGATAAAAGGACGCATCCTATTCTTGAGTCCCGGATCCATGAGCCGCGAAACCATCAGCCAATCGATTTCCATCGTCCACCCCATCAGCCTCAGCCATGGCCGGAACGCCGAAGTCTGGGACACCACCGGCAAGCGCTTCATCGATTTCGTCGGCGGCATCGGCGTGCTCAACCTGGGCCACTGCCACCCGCGTGTGGTGGAGGCGATCCGCGACCAGGCCACCAGGCTCACCCACTACGCCTTCAATGCCGCGCCTCACGCGCCCTACATCGAACTGATGGACCGTCTTACCGCATTCATCCCGGTGGATTACCCGGTCAGTGGCATGCTCACCAACAGTGGCGCGGAAGCGGCGGAAAACGCCCTGAAAATTGTCCGCGGCGCCACTGGCCGCACCGCCGTCATCGCCTTTGACGGTGCGTTTCACGGGCGCACGCTGGCGACGCTCAACCTCAATGGCAAGGTCGCGCCATACAAGCAAAAAGTCGGCGTATTGCCGGGGCCGGTGTTCCACCTGCCCTACCCCAGCCGCGACAACGGCGTGACCTGCGGCGAAGCACTCAAGGCGATGGACCGCCTGTTCAGCGTGGAAATCGACGTCGACGACGTGGCCTGTTTCATCATCGAACCCGTGCAGGGCGAAGGTGGTTTCCTGGCGCTGGACGTGGAATTTGCCCAGGCCCTGCGACGCTTCTGCGATGAGAAAAACATCCTGTTGATTGCCGATGAAATCCAGTCCGGCTTCGGCCGCACCGGCCAGCGCTTCGCCTTCTCACGCCTGGGCATCGAACCGGACCTGATCCTGCTGGGCAAAAGCATCGCCGGCGGTGTGCCGTTGGGTGCGGTGGTGGGTCGCAAGACATTGCTCGACAACCTGCCCAAAGGCGGCCTCGGCGGCACCTACTCCGGTAACCCGATTGCCTGCGCGGCGGCCTTGGCCACCCTGGACGAAATGACGGACGAGCACCTGCAAGGTTGGGGCACGCAGCAGGAAGAAGCGATCGTCAGTCGCTATGAATCATGGTGTTCGAAAAGGCTCTCCCCCTACCTCGGACGCTTGACCGGCGTGGGCGCCATGCGTGGCATCGAACTGGCCAACGCCGACGGCAGCCCGGCGCCACAACAACTGGCCCAACTGCTGGCACTGGCCCGCGAGGCGGGTTTGTTGCTGATGCCCAGCGGCAAATCGCGGCATATCATCCGCCTGCTGGCGCCGTTGACGATTGAAGCGGCGGTGCTGGAGGAAGGGCTGGATATTCTTGAAGAGTGTTTGGCGAAGTTGGCTTAAAAACCAGAAAGCCCGGCGGGAAGCCGGGCTTCGAACGGAAAACGTCAGTGGACGAGTCGGGCGACGCCAAAGGCGATGGCAGACAAGGCGCCAGCTGTTCCGACAAACCATTTCAGCAGTCGGGTTTCCAACGATTGCATATCCGTTCTGAAATTGGCGATTGAGAGATCCAACCTGGAGGTTGCTTCGAGCAGGTCGATTTTGGTCTGCATCAGATCGGACTTGGTGGCCATGTGCTCCTGCATGCCATCCAGCTTCGTCTCGACGCGCTCCAATCTTGCCTCAACTTGTGAAATACGCTTTTCCAAATCGTTTTCTCCTCCGTTGCCCCCACCGCCTGCGCCGCCTTTGCGGTCGTAGCCTGATGACGAACCTTGACGGTACTCCTGGCGAAGATAGCTCACATTATCCTTGAGGTCATTCGCCATTTCAGGCCTCCTTCTTTTGGGTCAAAGCATTCAGTCCATCAGCTACACCTTCCATGCAGTCGATAAACTCATTCAGCTTCACCCATGCTTCATCTGCCGCCTGTTTTACATCCACGTCTTCACTATGTTTGAGCGCACCGGACAAGCTAATGATGCCGGAGCCGAGCCTAGCAATTGCACTGTGATACTGACCGAGAATAATGACTAGTTCCCCGGCTGTTACGGCCTTTGCCTCACCCACGTTGTCGTCGCCTTCCATGTCGACCCCCCATCTGTTTTGGTGACGCAGATAACCACGCCCTCAAACACAAACCAACGCACAGATTGCTACCAAATCCGACGATCCAGCGCACTATTACCAAATCCGAAAGAATCCATCTTCCGTTTAGCCCTTTCTCTCCCCGCGCCAGGGCTTTATCCTTGTCAGCAACAAACTGAAACGTTTCATCATTCCACCAAACCATCGACCGCCCGTGTTCAACGCCCTTGTGCGAACGCGCCAGGCCGCTGTTTGCGTTTCAAAACCATAAAATATTAAGACCCCATTTTGCCTATGCCTGCTTTCCCAAACCTGCGCCTGTGCGCTGCGCTGTTACCGTTCGGCCTGATCAACTGTGCCCAGGCCGCACCTGCCTTTGACGCTGAATCACCGTGGATGCTGGGTGATTTCGGCGGCACTCGGACAGCGCTGTCTCAACAAGGCTACGACTTCAAATTCGACTACACCGGCGAAATGGGCAGCAACCTGCACGGCGGCTCGGATCACGACCGCACTGCGCGCTACAGCGACCAATTCGGCCTGGGCACGCACCTGGATCTGCAGAAGATCCTCGGCTGGCACGACGCCGAGTTCCAGTTGACGGTGACCGAGCGCAGCGGCAACAACATCACCAATGACCGGGTCAACGATCCGCGTGTGGGCGGTTTTACCTCGTCCCAGGAAGTCTGGGGCCGTGGCCAGACCTGGCGCCTGACGCAGATGTGGTACCAGCAGAAATTCTTCGACCAAAAGCTCGACATCAAGGCCGGGCGCTTTGGCGAAGGTGAAGACTTCAACAGCTTCCCCTGCGACTTCCAGAACCTCGCATTCTGCGGCTCGCAGGTCGGTAACTGGGTTGGCAGCATCTGGTACAACTGGCCGGTGAGCCAGTGGGCGATGCGGGTCAAATATCACCTGACGCCCGAGTTGTACGCCCAGGTCGGCGCCTACGAACAGAACCCGTCCAACCTCGATCGCGGCAACGGCTTCAAGCTCAGCGGCAGCGGCACCCAAGGCGCCCTGCTCCCGGTTGAGCTGGTGTGGACGCCTACGCTGAACGGCCTGCCCGGCGAATACCGCGCCGGCTACTACTACAGCAGCGCCAAGGCCAGCGATGTGTATAAAGACCGCAACGACCAGCCGGCAGCCCTCAGCGGCGAGGCCTATCGCAGCGCCTCCAGCAAGCACGGGGTGTGGCTGGGGGTGCAGCAGCAAGTCACCAGCCTGGCCAGCGACCATTCGCGGGGCTTGAACGTGTTCGCCAACGGCACGATGCACGACAAGAAAACCAACGCTGTGGATAACTACGTGCAAGCCGGCGTGGTCTACAAGGGCCTGTTCGACGCTCGCGCCAAGGACGATATCGGTTTCGCCGTGGCCCGGGTGCACGTCAACCCGGCCTACCGCAAGAATGCCGAGGCAAGCAACCAGGCCCACGCGGTATACGACTTCGATGACCCATCCTACCTGCCGATTCAACACACGGAATACAGCGCTGAGCTCTATTACGGCATCCATGTCACCCAGTGGCTGACGGTGCGCCCGAACCTGCAATACATCCGTCACCCCGGAGCCGTGGCCCAGGTGGATGACGCGCTCATCGGCGGGATCAAGCTGCAAAGCTCATTCTGACGTTGTAAGTAAATTCTGAAGAAAACGAATTAGCCCTGAACCAAGCCTGCGCCGGAACGTCATCTACAGTGAACTGTGCGCAATCAATTCAAAACGTAACGGAGAACCACACTATGAGCACTGATGGTGCTTCAAGTCCAAGTCGCCTGCTGCCCAGGCTGCTGGGGATCTTGCTGCTGATAATGGGCCTGGCCTTGTTGGCCGGGGGGATCAAGCTGAGCATGCTCGGCGGGTCGCTGTATTACCTGCTGGCCGGTCTCGGCATCACCGTCACAGGCCTGTTGCTGCTGGCTACACGCCGTGCGGCGCTGGGCTTGTACGCACTGGTGCTGTTTGCCAGCACCGTATGGGCGCTGTGGGAAGTCGGCCTGGACTGGTGGCAACTGGTACCGCGCCTGGCCCTGCTGTTTGCCCTCGGCATCGTCATGCTGCTCCCGTGGTTCCGCCGTCCGTTGCTGCGTGGCCAAGCCTCGCCGCTGGGCACTGGCGCGCTGAGCGTCGCCGTCGTACTGGCCGGCGCCGCTGCATTGGCCAGCCAATTCACCGACCCGGGCGCCATGGTCAAGAAAGGCCAGCTGGACCGCGATGCGGTACCGGGCATGGCCAGCACTGCGCCGGCCCAGGCTGATGGTGACTGGAACTCCTACGGCCGTTCGGCCTTCGGTGATCGTTACTCGCCACTCGCACAGATCACTCCGGAAAACGCCCACAAGCTGGTTCCAGCCTGGACCTTCCGTACTGGCGACATCCCTGGCCCAGGCGATCCCGGTGAAACCACCGCGGAAAACACCCCGCTGAAAGTCAACGGCATGCTCTACGTGTGCACGCCCCACAGCCAGGTGATTGCCCTGGACCCGGACACCGGCAAGGAAATCTGGCGTTTCGACCCGAAGATCAGCACCGAAGGCGCTGCCAACTTCAAGGGTTGGGCGCACATGACCTGCCGTGGCGTGTCGTATCACGATGACGCGGTCTATGCCTCGGAACAGAGCCCGACTGGCAGCGCCAGCCCGGCCGCCGCGCCGAATGCCTGCCCGAAACGCATCTTCGTCCCTACCGCCGACACCCGTCTGATCGCCCTGAACGCCGACACCGGCAAGATGTGCGAAGACTTCGGTGACAAAGGCCAGATCGACTTGCGTGCCAACATCGGCACCTTCGCCCCGGGCGGTTACTACTCCACCTCGCCACCGGCCGTCACCAAGAACCTGGTGGTAATCGGCGGTCACGTGACCGACAACGTCTCCACCGACGAGCCTAGCGGCGTGATCCGTGCGTTCGACGTGCACACCGGCAAGCTGGTGTGGAACTGGGACAGCGGCAACCCGGACGACACCACCCCGTTGGCCGAGGGCAAGACTTACACCCGCAACTCGCCAAACATGTGGTCGATGTTCGCGGTGGACGAAAAACTCGGCATGCTCTACCTGCCGATGGGTAACCAGATGCCCGACCAGTACGGCGGCGACCGGACTCCGGACTCCGAGAAGTACAGCGCCGGCCTGACTGCCCTGGACATCGACAGCGGCCACGTGAAGTGGACCTTCCAGTTCACTCACCATGACCTGTGGGACATGGACGTGGGCGGCCAGCCTTCGCTGATCGACATCAAGACCGCTGACGGCGTGAAGCAAGCGGTGATGGCGTCGACCAAGCAAGGCAGCATCTACGTGATCGACCGCTCGAACGGTCAGCCTGTAGTGCCGATCAATGAAATCCCTGTACCGCAAGGCGCAGTGGCCGGCGATCACACCGCACCGACCCAACCGAAGTCCGACCTGAACTTCATGCCACCGCCCCTCAAGGAGCGTGACATGTGGGGCGTGACGCCGTTCGACCAGATGCTGTGCCGGATTGACTTCAAATCCATGCGCTACGACGGTCCGTTCACCCCGCCGTCGCTGCAGGGCTCGATCGTTTACCCAGGTAACTTCGGCGTGTTCGACTGGGGTGGCATTTCCGTCGACCCGGTTCGCCAGATCGCGTTCGTGAACCCGAGCTACATGGCGTTCAAATCGAAACTGATCCCGGCCGCCGACATTGCCAAGCAAGGTCCGCGTGTCAGCGAAACCGAAGGCGTGCAGCCGAACAAAGGCGCGCCATACGGTGTGATCCTCGAAGCCATGCTGTCGCCACTGGGCCTGCCGTGCCAGGCGCCGGCGTGGGGTTATGTGGCCGCGGTCGACCTGACCAACCACCAGACCATCTGGATGCACAAGAACGGCACCGTGCGTGACAGCTCGCCGGTTCCGATTCCACTGACCATGGGCGTGCCAAGCCTGGGCGGGACTTTTACCACCGCCGGTGGCGTGTCCTTCCTCAGCGGTACCCTTGACCAGTACCTGCGTGCCTATGACGTGAAAAACGGTAAGCAGTTGTGGGAAGGCCGCCTGCCAGCAGGCGCGCAAACCACACCAATGACCTACACCGGCAAGGACGGCAAGCAGTACGTGCTGGTCATGGCCGGCGGTCATGGTTCCCTGGGCACCAAGCAGGGTGACTATGTGATGGCGTTCAAACTGCCGGATTAAGCAAAACCGGCAGTAAGAAAAAGGCGGCTACCTAAGTGGGTAGCCGCCTTTTTTTATGCGTGAAATAAAGCGATCCGATAGCGCCGATGTATTTAAAAGTTTACTCGGAAAAGTCCTATACCTCCCCAAAAGTCTTTCCCTCAACTTTGGCCCTGCGCCATCCGACGCTCACTGTCGCCAGTAAATCCCCAGCCAAACAAACGTTATCTATATGACGTGCTGTAACTAACATGGAGTTTTCATCATGACGGACCTCAACAGCGTTGAATCAATACCTGCAGTCCCGCATAGCCAGGTGCCCGGGATCCTGGCGCTTGAGCAACTCGACACACTCAGCCTGGAAAAACTTATTCGCGGAGAAATACTTGCCATCCGGGTACCTGACTACGCGAATGAACAAACCAGCGAAGTACTAAATAAACATATCAACGAAACGGCGACGCTCCAGGAATATAACCACGAGACCTATGAGCACGGAAAAGTTGTCCAGCATTTCTATGGTGTCCATCGCTGGGGAACACCGTTCAACTCCACCTACGGCAAGGCCGCAGACAGCTATTCGCAACAGAAATACTACGCAGACGCCACCCACATGCGCTGCGTGATCGATGACCTCTGTGCCCCGCGCAAACCACCCATCCATCTACTGATGGAGCATATCCGGCAGGTGTGGCCAGAAGGTGCGACAACCGCGGCGTTCCAGGGCCAGCCGATGTTCTGCGGCATTATCCGCGCCATGTTCCCGGAGACAGCCCACCTCTCCGAAACAGTCCCCCATGTAGATTGCCTGCCCTTGTCGATTGCCGAACTGGAACATCAATTCAGCGCGAATATTTACCTCGAAGTACCACCTTCGGGAGGTGAACTGGTCATTTGGGATACCGAGGCGTTTACCTACGACGAGGTCATCCGTTTCGAAGGGGCGGAACTGCCCGAAGATCGTTTGCAAAAACCGCTGCGCATCCAGCCGCAGAAAAACGAACTGGTGATTATCAATACTCGCCGTCCCCATGCCATTTGCGGTTTCGATTCAGGCAAGCGCATCAGCATCCAGTCGTTTATCGGCTATACCACTGGCCAGCCGTTTTACTTCTGGTGCTAACGCCTTTATTTCTCTTCCTGACGGACACCCTGATATGACACCTGAAGAATTCCGCCGACATGGCCACGCCATGATCGACCTGATTGCAGACTATCGACAAAACATCGAGCAACGCGGTGTGCAACCCACCACGGCCCCGGGCGAAATCAGGTCCGCATTGCCGGCCAGCCCGCCTGAGACAGCCGAACCGTTCGAACAGATCATGGGCGACGTCGAAACACTGATCATGCCCGGTCTGTTGCATTGGCAGCATCCAAGTTTCTTCGGGTTCTTCCCGTCGAATGTGGAACTGTCCTCCGTCCTCGGCGATTGCTTGAGTACCGGCCTGGGCGTGGTGGGATTGTCGTGGCAATCGAGCCCGGCCCTGACCGAAATAGAGGAAGTCACCACCGATTGGCTGCGCGACATGATCGGCCTGAGCGCCAACTGGAGCGGAGTGATCCAGGACTCGGCCTCGACCTCCACCCTGGTGGCGCTGATCAGCGCCCGCGAACGCAGCTCCCACTACGCGCTGATGCACGATGGCCTGCAAAACAGCGGCGCCCCCTTGATCGTCTACACCTCGGCCCACGCCCATAGTTCAGTGAACAAGGCCGCGATCCTGGCGGGGTTCGGCCAGAACAATATCCGTACCGTGGCAACCGACGAACACAATGCAATGTCACCGCATGCATTGGAGCGGGCAATCGAACAAGACCTGGCTGCCGGGAACAGACCCTGTGTGGTGATTGCGACCACCGGCACAACGGCAGCCATGGCCATCGACCCCCTGGAAGCCATCGGCGCCCTGACGCAACGCCACGGCCTGTGGTTGCATGTCGACTCAGCCATGGCCGGGGCCGCGATGATCCTCCCGGAATGCCGCGCGCTGTGGCACGGCATCGAGAACGCCGACTCGCTGGTCCTCAACCCTCACAAATGGCTGGGGGCGGCGTTTGATTGCTCGGTGTACTTTGTACGCGACCCCGAGCACTTGATTCGCATCATGACCACCAACCCCAGCTATCTACAGTCCAAGGCTGACGGCCAGGTCAGGAACTACCGCGACTGGCGGATCTCCCTGGGCAGCCGGTTCCGCGCGCTGAAGCTGTGGTTCCTGATCCGCGAGCAAGGCGTCAGCGGCCTGCAGGCCCGGCTGCGGCGTGACCTGGAGAATGCCCGCTGGCTGGCAGAACAGATTGAAGGCAGCAAACACTGGAAACTGGTAGCCGCCGTCACCCTGCAAACCTTGTGCATTCGCCACGAGCCACCAGGCCTTGATGGTGAGGCGCTGGATAACTACACCCGGGCCTGGGCGGAAAAGCTCAACCATTCAGGCAGCGCCTACGTCACTCCCGCGGTGCTCGACGAGCGCTGGATGGTACGCGTGTCCATTGGCGCGCTGGGGACGGAGCGCCACCACGTCGAAGGCTTGTGGGAACGGTTGCAAACCCTGGTCGATGCAACGGTTGACCACTGAAAGACCGGCGTCGGTGCAGCCACCGACGCCCTAGACCGGCACGCGCTCGCGGCGCATCCACATCTCAAACGCCATGGCATTCAACGGCCGGCTGATCAGATAGCCCTGGGCCGTGTCGCACTTCCAGAGCTTGAGCAGCTTGAGGCTGGGCTCGAATTCCACCCCTTCGGCCACCACCTTGAGCCCCAGGTTGTGGCTCATTTCGATGGTCGAGCGCACGATCACGCCGTCGCCGGAAGTGCTGTCGAGGTTGCGCACAAACGACTGGTCGATCTTCAATTCCTGCACCGGCAGGCGTTGCAGTTGCGCCAGGGATGAATAGCCGGTGCCGAAGTCATCCACCGACAGGCTGATGCCACAAGCGCGCAGTTGCTCCAGCACGCTGAGGGCCTGGGCCGGGTTGTGCATGATCGCGCTTTCGGTGATTTCGAAAATCAGTTGCCGGGCCGATACCCGGTAGTGCGCCAGCAACTCGGTCACCCGCGGGGCCAGGCCGTCATCGGCCAGGTCATCCACCGAGATGTTCACCGACAACTGCACCTCCAACCCGCGCACCGCCCACTCGGCCAGTTGGCGAATGGCTTCTTCGATCACCCACTGGGTCAGGCTGCCCATGCTGCCGGTGCGCTCGGCCAGGGGAATGAACTCGGCCGGCGACACCAGGCCCAGGGTCGGGTGCTGCCAGCGCAACAGCGCTTCGGCCTGGCGCACATGGCCATGGTGCAGGTCGAGCTTGGGCTGGTAACACAGGTACAACTCGCCCTCCGTCGGCGCCCGGCGCAGGTCACGAATCAGGCTGATCTGGCGTTGATGGGCGAGGTCGCGGTCCTGCTGGTAGATCTGTAAGTAACCCGGGAACGCTGCCGCATCGTGGCGGGCAATCGCGGCGCGGCTGATCAGCTCTTCAACCTGCTGGCCGTCGGCCGGGTAGGCGGCGATGCCGATGCTCACTTCGTGGCGCAATTCATCGCCACCAATGCGCTGGGGTTCGGTGAGCAGCCCATACAAGCGGTCAGCCAGGGCCACCGCGCGGTCGATCGCAGTGTTTTCCAGCAGCAGCAAAAACTCGCTGCCGGTGATGCGCGCGGCGGTGTCGCTGGCCGACAGGCTCGACAGCAGGCAGCGGCTGGCTTCGCGGAGCATTTCTTCCACGCCTTCCGGGCCGTAGCCTTCGTTGATCACCCGGTAGTTTTCAATCCCCAGGTACAGCAACACCACCGGCCGGCCAGCGCTGATGGCGCTGCCCAGGCGCTCCATGGCCAGCGCGCGGTTAGGCAGGCCGGTGAGCGGGTCGTGCAAGGCGTTGTGGGCCAGTTGTCGCTCGCGTACCGCGATCCCGGTTTGCATGGCGTTGAAGGCCTGGGCCAGCAGGCCGAATTCATCGTGGCTGCGCACCTGTACCGGTGTGCGGTAGTCACCGGCCCCGATGCGTTCGGCCGCCTGCACCAACGCATTGAGTGGGCGTGAAACCCGCCGCGCCAGAAACAACGCACCCGCGAGCGACACCAGCAGCACCACCAGGGCGATCGCGAGAAATTGCCGGTCCAGCGGCGCGAAGGATTCAAGGGCGTGGTCCAGCGGGCTTTGCAGCAGCACCCGGACCTCGCCACCGTCTGCCGTGTTGCCCAACGGCAGCACCTGGCTGAGATAGCGCTGGCCGTGGAACAGGTTCAATTGCGCCACCGGGTTGATGTACGCGCCCTGCAGGTCGCCGGCAATCGACGCCTGTAGCGCCTCGGGCTGAGTACTGAACAATTCGCCGGGCTGACCATGCTGCGCGCTGATGAACGACACTTCCAGGTTGCTCATGGAGCGCAATTCACTGGCAAAGATTTCGTCCATGGGAAAGCCCATGGCGACACGGGCGATCGGCGCGGGGTCGACGACTTCCTGTTGCACCAGCAGGAAAGGCCGGCCATCCAGGGCCACGATCAACATTTGCAGGCCGCTGCGCCGGGCCTGGCGCAAGGCATCGTTATAGGGAAAGGCCTGGCCGGACGTCAGCGCCGGTAACGTGCTGACCATCACGCGGCCGTCGAGCCCCAGCACAAATACCTCGCTGGAACTCAGGCCGGTACCATGCCGGCGCAGGGTCGCGAGAATCGCGTCGGGCTCGCCATCGGCGACAGCCTGGCGAAACGGCAGGTCCGCCGTCAGCCAGTTCAAGCCGTATTGCAGGCGCCGGCCACGCAGGTCGAGCAGGCGTTCGAACACCTGGCTGCCGGTTTCCAGCTGCACCTGGGCCTGGTTTTCCACGGCGCGATTGGTGGCGGTCTTCACCGCGAAATACACCGCCGCCACGACCACCAGCAACAGCAGCGCCAGCACCCCGGCAATCCGGGTTTGAAACGTATGGCGCCACTTCATTCTGTTGCCCTCTGGCAGCGCCTGCCCCCTCCAGCCGAAACGTCCCTTCGTCATACGCGTCCCTCGCGACAGCTGAACCGGCGTCAAATAAATATCCTTTTTACAGGGATATTTGAATTATCCAGATTAGCTGCGCAAGAGAAGAAGTGCACCCAATAAATACGGGAGTTTATATGTCATTAATTTGGCGACAGGCTGCCGTTACGACGTTCGCGCCCGCATGAAGTCCCCCCAACGCCGCACGAGATAGTTGTGCTCATCCATCACCGAGTTCCACACCGCGATATGCCCCATGCGCTGTTCATAGGAACCGCCGTCGCGCACGTCACCCACATCGATCAGCGGCAAGCCATCGCTGCCCAACAGCTCTTCCCGGGCGGGCAGCCCGACGTACCAGTAGTCCCATTCGGCACTGCTCAGGTGATCTCGGCTGCGAGCCGGGTTGCCGATGTAATAACCCTGGCGCGCCATCACCGCACCCGGCCAGCCGGACAGCCACCAGTTGAGGTAGGCATAGGCCGCATCCAGCACCGGGCCCTTGGCATGGCGCGACAGCGACAACCCGCCGAACCAGGCGCGATAGCCTTCACGGGGCACCGCCAGGCGGTATTTGACCCCGGCCCGATGCAGGCGCATCAGGGTCGGTGACCACAGGCTCTGGATATCGATGCTCGGGCTGAGCATCAGTTGCGCGGCTTCCTCGTCATCGGACCAGAACGCCGCGAAGTGGCCTTCCTTCTGTTTACGCACCAGGATATCGGCCAGTACATCGATCTCTTCGATGCTCATGTTGCCGATGTCCTTGAAGCTCGCGAGGCCCGCACCTTGCACGGCCAGCGCCGCGTCCAGGGCGCCGATGGCGGCGTCGCTCTGCAACGCAGTGCGTGCGCCCCAGGCCGGGTCCAGCAACCAGCCCCAACTCTCGTTGCCGCGGTTGAACCCTTCGGGCAAGCGCTCGGGGCGGTAGGCGAAACTGTCGGCATTGTGGGTCAGGGGCAGCATGCTGATGCGTTCGGTGACGGTGCTGCCGAGGCTGCCGTCGTGCTGCACGAAGAGGCGCTCGCTGGGCACACTGCCGCTGCCCAGACGGTCGTTGGCGGACAAGCGTCCGCGCTTGGGCAGGTCGTTGATCTCGTGCCACAGCGCGATGCGCCGGGTGTCGATCGGCTGGATCGCCCGCGCCGGCCACACGAAGTCGACGTTGTGAAACCACTGGTCGTAGAGGTCGTAGCTGTCAGGCTGCATCACCGCAATGCGCTGGGCCTGCTCGACATCATGCACCTGGTACACCAGGCGAATGCCCAGCTCTTTTTCCGCTCGCACACGCAAGGTTTCGAGCAAGGTCACCGAGGTGCCGAGGACGCGAAGCGTGATCATGCGGCGAACCTTCTGGAGAACACTTCAAAGGAGCGCCGCAGCAGAGCCGGGTCGAGCCCGCGCAGGATAAACACCAGGCGCGATTGCCGATCGGTCCCCGGCCAGGCAGGCAGGTGAACCGGGGCATGCAGGCAATGCTGCACGCCATGAATGACGATGGGAGCGTTACTGGCGTTCACGTTGAGCAGTCCTTTGACGCGAAGAATACGTTCGCCGTGGCATCTTAACAGCATCGATAACCAGACCCCGAAACCGACCCAATCCAGCGGCTGATCGAAGGTCAGGCAACAGACTTGCGCAGCGCCGTGGTTGGCGGCGGTGGTTTGATGGAGTTTCCAGCGGCGGACTTCTGCAGCGGGCTCGGCACTGCGCAGGCCTTCGCCAAGCAGCAGTTGTTCACCGCTGTCGATATCGCAGGTATTGAGGATCGGCGTACCGGCGTTCAGTGCCTGCAAGTGCAAGCGCAACGGGCCACAGTCTTCGACGAGGTCGGTCTTGCTCAACAGCAGGCGATCGGCAGCGGCCACTTGCGCCAGCCATTCCGGGTGCAGGCGCTCTTGCAAAGCGGCGTGGCTGGCGTCCACCAGCGTCACCACCAGGCCGATATGAAAGCGCCCGCGCAGTTGCACGTCGTTGTTCAAGGTCGCGAGGATTGGCGCCGGGTCGGCCAGGCCGGTGGTTTCCAGGATCACCCGCTTGAAAGCCGGAATCTCACCCCGCTCACGACGCTGCAACAGGCCGAGCAAGGCGTCTTTCAACTCGCCGCGAATCGAACAGCACACGCAGCCGCTGGGCAGCAGCACCGTGTCCGGCGCGACTTCCTCCACCAGCAGGTGGTCGATGCCGACGTCGCCGAACTCATTGATCAGCAACGCCGTGTCGCCGAGGCTTTCACCTTGCAGCAGGCGCTTGAGCAAGGTGGTCTTGCCGCTGCCGAGGAAGCCGGTGATGACGTTTAGCGCGATGCTCATAGTTCTACCTCAATGATGCCCCTGCAGGAGTCCGGCTTGCCGGCGATGGCGATATCAAGGACGCCATCGCCGACAAGCCGGGCTCCTACAGTTCCAGATGATCGAGCAGGCGCGGGTCCAACGGGTCCAGCGGTCGACCGAGCATGGTCTCTGCCGCCTGCCACAGTTGATCCAGGCCGCTGGCCAGTTCCTGTTTGCCGGTGGCGCCCAGCAGCAGATAGGACGCGCCCTGGAAGTCTTCGACCTTGAGCCGGAACACCGCCAGCACTTGGTTGATCGCCGCGATGCGGCGCAGGCGTTCGCGTCGGCGCGGCAATTCATCGCCCAAAGGGTCGCTCCAGTGCAGGTCTTCGCCCAGCAGGCCGCAAAGTCCGCACATGCTTAGTACCCGCTCATGGCATGACGTCGCCGGAGTTCGGGCCAAGGGTCTGGCCGACGAACAGATTGCCGCCCGGCTCGCTGGCCAGCAGCACGGCAGTCGGCGCGACTTCGTCCGCCAGGCCGAAACGACCCAGGGGCAACTCGGCGGCCTTGGCGCGTTTCCAGGTGTCGCTGATGCCGCCTACCAATGGCGTTTCGATAGGCCCGGGTGCGATAGCGTTGACCAGTACGTTGTCCTTGGCCACTTCCAGGGCCAGGGATTTAGTGAAGCCGATCACCCCGGCCTTGGCCGCCGCATAGTGCGTCAACTCGGCGCCGCCCTTGATCCCCAGTTGCGAGGCGACGTTGATGATCCGGCCCCAGCGCTGGGCGATCATGTGAGGCAAGGCGCGCTGACTGGCGACGAACACGCTGGTGAGGTCGACGCGCAGCATGTCGTTCCACATGTCCAGGGTCAGGTCGACGCAACGGGCCTGGGTCAGCATGCCGGCGTTGTTGACCAGGATGTCGATGCCGCCGTAGTGGGTGACGCAGGCATCGACGCTGGCCTGGGCGCCGTCGACGGTGCCGACATCGGCCACGCACTCGAGGACTTCGGCGCCGAGGTTGCGGCAGGTGATGGCGGTTTCGGCGAGGGTGGCGGCATCGCGGTCGGCCAGCAACAGACGCGCGCCTTCGACGGCGTAGGCACGGGCGATGGCGGCGCCGATGCCGCTGCCGGCACCGGTGATCACGGCACGGCGGTTAGAGAGTTGGGGCATTGTTATTCCTCTACGGGTCGAGTGTTACCTGTGGGAGCTGGCTTGCCTGCGATGGCATCACCTCGGTGTTTCTGAAGGACCGAGTTGCCTGCATCGCAGGCAAGCCAGCTCCCACATTTGAAATGCATCGGGCTTGAAACCGCATCAATCCGGCCAGCGCACGGTCAAGCCACCATCAATCACAATGCTCTGCCCGGTCAGGTAGCTCGACTCCTCACTGGTCAAGAACCGCACCAGGGACGCCACTTCATCCGCCCGCCCGACCCGGCCCAACGGAATCGCCCGCGCCGCTTTCGCCAGCCCTTCCGGGCCGAGGGAGTTCTTCGCGTCCAGCGACTGGGGCGTTTCGATCAACCCCGGAATCACCGCGTTGCAACGAATGCCCAACGGCGCCAATTCCACCGCCAGCGACCGACACAACCCCGGCACACCGGCCTTGGCCGCCGCATAGTGCGCGTGCTCCTGCCAGCCATACACGCCACCGGCAATCGACGAAATCGCCACCAGCGCACCGCCTTCATGCATGTGCCGGGTTGCCGCCCGGAAGGTGCGCATCACCCCGGTCAGGTCGACGTTGAGCATCTCGTTCCACAGCTCGTCGGTCATTTCCAGCAGTGGCGCACGGCGTAACAGACCGGCGTTGGCCACCGCGTAATCGAGGCGACCGAAGTGCTGGACCGCCTGCGCCGCCAGGTTATCCACCGAGGTTGTATCGCCCACGTCCAGCGGCAACATCAGGCATTCACCGCCCGCCTCTTCCACCAGCGCAACCGTGTGATGCGGGTCATGGGGATCGGCCGGGTAATACCCACCCACCACCGCCACGCCGCTGCGGGCATTCGCCACCGCGAGGGCCTGGCCGATGCCGCTGGCGGCACCGGTAATCAATGCAACTTTACGACTCATCGAATCAACTCCTTACTGGACGGTTTCCGGACGCACATGGCGCGCGGCAAACATCAACGCACCGGAGAGGAAGCACGGCACTGCGCCAAACCACAGCGCAGCGGTCTGCCAGTCACTCCCGGCCGACAACACCTGGGTCGCGCCGAACCCGGCAACCACCGCACCAATCGGCCCCATGGCATGGATAATCGCGCCACCGGTAGCCCGGATGCTGGTGGGAAAACTTTCACTGATGAAAAACAGCGCCGCCGAGTACGGCCCGATCAGGAAGAACAGGCCCAGGCTGTACAGCCCCACCACCATCGCCATGTTGCTCGGGCCAAACAGCATCCCGGCAAACGACAGCCCGCCGAGCATCCAGCCCAGGCCGATGACATTGCGCCGGCCGATCTTGTCGCCCATCCAGCCGTGGCTGAGGTAGCCGCAGTAGCCCACCAGGTTCGACAGCACGAGGATGATCAGCGAGTTCTCGAACGAGATGTGGTGCACGCTGACGATCACCGACGTACCCAGCACGCTGAACACCTGGATCGCCGCCCAGTTGAGCAGCAGCGCCGCACCGATCACCAGGGTTGCACGGCGGGCCGGGCCACGGAATGCGGCCTTGAGGCCGGCCTTGCTGTGTTCGTCATAGTCCACGCCGTAGGTCACAGCGACGTTTTGCGCTTCTTTCACCGCGCCGCTTTTACGCAGCTCGCTGATGCGCTGGTGAATCTGGAACTGCGGGCTTTCCTTGAGCTTGCGCGCCATGACCGCGATGACAATCGCCGGGATCGCCGCAAACACGAAGCACCCCTGCCAGCCAATCACCGGCAGCAACAGCGCGGTCAAACCCGCCGCGATCAACGCGCCCACCGGCCAGCCGCCCTGCACCAGGCTGTAGATAAAGCCGCGACGCTTGGCCAGTTTCGGATCATCCGAGGCAGCGTACAGTTCGCTCAAGTAAGTCGCGTTGACGGTTTCCTCGGCATACCCCAGGCCGCCCAGCGAACGGATCAGGATCAGCGAAGACTTGCCCCACGCACCACCAATGGCGGTGAGCGCCGAGCAGATCGCCGAACCGGCCACGGTGAAAATAATCCCTTTGCGCCGACCCAGTTTGTCCACGATCGGACCGATGGCCAGCGCGACCACGGCGGTGCCTACCGCCACCCATGTCGCAATCTCCGCCTGCTCCACTTCACCCCAGTTAAAGTGCCGCCCGATTTCCGGCAGCAAGGTGCCGAAAAGGATGAAGTCATACACCGCAAACACCCAGGCGAAAAACGCGATCCAGGTGGCGAAACGCACTTCCTTGGGCGTCAGTTGCCGGGGTTTCCAGCCAGTCAGATCAAGCTTGTTGTAGATAGACATGAATCGCGCCTCGGGAGGTTGGCCAGGGTTTAGGTACGGGTGTCAGGTACGCGGTTGGCGGCGGATAAAGTCATCGGCGATTTCGTCGAAGGTGACGAAGCGCACGCCGGCATGGCTCTGGATGTGTTCGATCAGCCGCTCAAGCATCAGCAGCACTTGCGGGCGGCCGGACACGTCGGGGTGGATGGTCATGGTGAACACCGCGTGTTCGTGCTCGCGGTAGACCCAGTCGAACTGGTCGCGCCACATTTCTTCGAGGTGACGCGGGTTGACGAAGCCATGGCTGTTCGGGGCTTTCTTGATGAACATCATCGGCGGCAGGTCGTCGAGGTACCAGTTGGCCGGGATCTCCACCAGGTCGGTTTCTTCGCCGCGCACCAGGGGTTTCATCCAGGTGTCGGGGTGCTGGCTGTAGTCGATCTTGGTCCAGGTGTCGCCCTTGCGCACGTAGTACGGGTGGAAGTCGTTGTGCATCAGGCTGTGGTCGTACTTGATGCCTTTTTTCAGCAGCAGTTCGTTGGTGACCTTGCTGAATTCCCACCACGGCGCGACGTAGCCGGTGGGGCGTTTGCCGGTAACCTGGGTGATCAGCTCGATGGACTTGTCGAGGACGATTTCTTCCTGCTCGGCCGTCATCGCAATCGGGTTTTCGTGGCTGTAGCCGTGCACACCGATTTCGTGACCGGCGTCGGCCACCGCCTTCATCTGCTCGGGGAAGGTTTCCATCGAGTGGCCGGGGATAAACCAGGTGGTGCGCAGGCCGTAGCGCTCGAACAATTTGAGCAGGCGTGGCGCACCGATTTCACCGGCGAACAGGCCGCGGGAAATGTCGTCCGGGGAATCTTCGCCGCCATAGGAACCGAGCCAGCCGGCGACCGCGTCGACGTCGACGCCAAATGCACAGAGGATGTCTTTAGCCATGATGTGTCTCCTTAAAAAGTGAGTGCGGTTTCTACTGACAGCGCGGCCCGAAGCAGGCGCGCGTCTTCGCCGCTGGGGGCGCTGAGCAGCAGGCCGGTGGGCAGGCCCAGGGCATCGCGGCCGCTGGACAGGCTGACGCCGGGCATGTCCAGCAGGCTGCCGGGCATGGTCAGGCGCAGGGTGGCGAGGTTGGTGCTGACGAACAGTTCAAAGTCGGCTTCCAACGGCGCCAGGGCCGGGGCCACATGGGCCACGGTGGGGGTGATGAGGATCGCACCGTCGAGTTCGTCGACAAGCTGCTGTTGCAGGCGGCGACGGGCGTCGTACAGCGCCAGCAGTTGGCTGGCCGGCAGTGTGCGGGCCGCTTCAAGGCGACGGCGAACGCGGGGGTCGAGTTGCTCGGCATCAGGGCTGTCGAGCAGGGCTTCGTGGAGGGCGAAGGCTTCGAAGGCGCCGAGCCAGCCCTGGTGCTGGATCAGGTCGAGGGTGGCCTGGAAGGTCTTCGAAGGGCGCACGTCAATCAGCGCGCCGTCTGCCTTCAATCGGTCCACACAACGTTGCAGGTTATCGCGCACCGCAGGTTCAACCCGTGCGTCTTCCAGCACACTTTGCTCGACCCAGAACCGCTGGCCATTGAGGCTGCGGGGCGGGCGTGGTGGGCGCTGGTCGCGACCATTGAGCAGGTCGTCGATGGCCAGTGCATCGCGCACGCTGCGGGTCAGCGGGCCGAGGCTGTCGAGGGTGTGAGCCAGCGGAAAAACGCCGTCGCGGCTGTAGCGCCGGCAACTGCTGCGATACCCCACCACGCCATTCAGCGCAGCCGGAATACGGATGGAGCCGGCGGTGTCGGTGCCCATGGCGATCGGCACGATGCCGGCTGCCACGGCGACCGCCGAGCCCGACGACGAGCCGCCGGGAATCCGCGGTTGATCGACGCTGGCCGGGTTGTGCGGCGTGCCGAAATGCGGGTTCAGGCCCAGGCCGGAATAGGCCAGCTCGCTGAGGTTGGTCTTGCCGACGCTGACCATTCCGGCGCGGCACAACAGGCCCACACTTGGCGCGTCCAGCAAGGCGGCCGGCGCATTACGGCGATAGGCCGCGCCCGCCGTGGTAATGCTGCCGGCCACATCGAACAGATCTTTCCAGGCCAGTGGCACCCCGTCGAACACGCTCAACGGCTGGCCGGCACGCCAACGGGCGGCCGACGCTTCGGCCTCACGGCGAGCGCGCTCGGCGGTCAGGGAGATGAACACGCCGGGGGCCATGCTCGCGTGGGCAAGTGCCTGTTCCAGGACCTGCACCGGGTCGCTGCGACCGCTGGCGAAATCCTCGGCCATTGAAGTGGCGTCTGACATGGGAACGACCTTTAAAAAATGTACATATTAATAAAATGTACATTTTACAAAGGCAGCTTTCGTGCCAGTCTTGTGGACAGCTCGGTTGCCACACCTGGCACTTTGGAGCAGATCCACGGGCTAGATGGGTTTCAGGCATTAAAAGAAATATCGGCTGGTGTTTAAGGCTCGCCAGGAATGAAATAATGTATCTTTTATTAATAAATACATTTTGGTGCAGAAAAGTAACATCAACCCTCTGAAGGCCCCAAAAAAGTGCCACCGACGTGGCGCAGAGTGACAGGCGCAACTATGAGAGAATCCCCGGCCACCGACCCGTTTGCTCCAGAGAGCCCGATGAAAGCAGTGTCAGCCTCGGCTTCCCGTTACGCGATGATTCACCAGGTTCTGCGCGACGCCATCACCCACGGCACCGCCCGCCATGGCCTGGTGTTGCTGGAAGCGCCGCTGGCCGAATTGTTCGGCACCAGCCGGGTGCCGGTGCGCAAGGCGCTGAACCTGTTGCATGACGAAGGACTGATCTGCCGCTTCGATGGCCGGGGTTACCTGATCAACCCCGACGGCCTGGACATGGAGCCGCTGCGCCTGCCCCTGAGCCATGCGCACCTGGGCCTCAACGGTGAAGATGAATTGGTGGACACCCGGCCACTGGGGGAGCGCATCGTCGAGGAAATCGGCGCAGCGCTCTCGACCTGTATCGCCTTCGGGCATTATCGCCTCGATGAACAGGCCGCCGCCGAGCACTACAACGTCAGCCGCGCGGTGGTGCGTGAAGCGCTGATGCGCCTGCGGGACCGTGGCCTGGTAGAAAAGGAACCCTATTCCCAATGGCTGGCCGGGCCACTGACTGCCCGGGAAGTCACCGAAGACTACGAACTGCGCGCCTGCCTGGAGCCCGAAGCCCTGCGCCAGAGCGCGCCGAACCTCGACCGCGACCTGCTGCACGCCATGTTGCAGCGCGTGCTCGATGCGCAAAACAGCGCCCATTGCAGCCTGGAAGAGATCGAGCAGATCGAGGAAGACCTGCACCAGCACTGCCTCGCCGGCCTGCAAAATCGCAAGATCGCCGCCCTGATCCGCCAGGGGCAGAGCCCGATGATCATCAGCCGGATTTTCTACCGGCTGCTGGGCATCGGTGCCGATCCGGCGATGCTGGCCGAGCACCGGCTGATCCTGGAGTTGCTGTTGCATGGCGCCTTCGACGCCGCCGCCCTGAACCTGCGCGAGCACCTGCAACGGGCTCGGCAGCGGATGTTGCAGCGGTTGAAAGTGCTGTCGGTGCTGCCCGAACAACCTTTACCGGCCTACTTGCACAAACTCAGCTGACGAAATGCAATCGAAAATGTGGGAGCGGGCTTGCTCGCGAAGGCGGCGCATCAGTCACAGATGCAT
>NZ_JBSVWQ010000015.1:0-61316 GCF_054071215.1 Pseudomonas sp. SDO5522_S412
ACCTGCCAGACCGCGGCGCCTGCATCGCAGCCTCGCTGGGGCTCGACAGCTCCCACAGTTGATCTCAGTTGATCTCAGTTGATCAGGAGCGTGTGTTCGTATCCCGTGACGCCCTGCGTCACCACTGAACAGATTGATTTTTTATTCCGCACGACACACCTTAGCGAATCGTTTTTCTAAAAGGTGACGCCCGCAGTGTCCGATTTTCCGACTCTCAAAACCGAACGCCTGACCCTCAGAGAACTTACACAGGAGGATGCGGTGGGGTTGTTTGCGATTCATAGCGACGCTGAAGCAATGAAGTGGTTCGGTGCCGACCCAATCACCGAGCCTCATCAAGCGGAGCAACTGATCGAGCTGTTTGCCAGTTGGCGCACCTCACCCAATCCGGGGATTCGCTGGGGGATTGAAGACATAGCCACGGCAGCGCTGATCGGCACCTGTGGTTTCTTCAAATGGAATCGTATGTGGCGCAGTTGTGCCATCGGGTTTGAGATGGCGCAATCGGCACAGGGACAGGGGCTCATGAAGGAGGCGGTTTACGCCGCCCTTCGATGGGCGTTCCAGCACATGGAACTCAACAGGATCGAGGCGCTGGTTCATCCTGACAACGCTCGGTCACTGAACCTGCTTGAGAAAGCCGGGTTCGTGCGTGAAGGAACGTTGAGGCAGGCGGGTTACTGGAACGCAGCTCATCAAGACCTGGTTCAGCTTTCGCTGCTGCGTGGGGAGTGTGAGTACCTTTAGGGTCAGCGCGCGGTCCGGCGGTAAACCAGCGTATCGCGTACGCCGAAGTACTCGCAGCGCCGCGCGCCTTGAAGGGTTTCCACCCATTCAAACCCCGTTGCCTCAGCCAGTCGTTGACTGGATATGTTCGCCGAAGAAGTGGTCAGGCGCAGTGTGTGCCCGCTCAACTGCGAAACCAGAGCGGTCAATGCCTCCCTCATCAGCCCATGACCGGCGTGTGCCTGATTGCCCCAATAGCCAACTTCGTAGCTGTGAATCTCATCGGCCAGCGGCAGCAGGCCGATACAGCCCACCAATGCCTGGGGCTCGTCGCGAGATAACAGGAAATACCGTTTCTCCCCGACAGGCGCATCGAAGTCTTTTGCCGAGCGCTGCAGGCTTTCCTGCGTGTCCTCCAGCGTCCAGTGCGGCTTGCTCCACACGAGAAACCGGCGGTGCAGCGCGTAGCTGGCGTTCAAGGCATCGGCGAGTTTTTCAGCGAGCGCCACGTCGGGCGCAACCAGGGTCATCCGGTCAGTTTGCAGGGTTGTGGGCAGCGGCGCCTGTTGTTCAATGGTTTGCACCCAGACGAATCCTTCGTCTTCACCGGGTGGCTCGAGCATGCTGAACACGCTTTTCAGCGCGTCCTCCGGCACCTTTTTGTCAGCATTGCGTTGGGCATTTCGCGCCAGCGCCAGCTCCAGCGGTGCGCTCACCAGGATGCCGATCACCGGGACTGCATAGTCCCTCGCGATGGACAGTAGCTCCTGCCGATGACGCCGCGCAGGCAGGGCGGCATCAAAGACAATTGCCCGACGTCCCAGCCGACCGAGGTTTTCCGACACCCAGCGAGACTTGCCCGCCCCCTGCACGCCCATGACCACGTAGACATGAGTGCCCTTTGCCGCCTGTGACAGCTCGTGCCTCAACCGCGTATACGCGAGCTGCCATGCCTGGCGATTGCGCTCAGGTGTGAACTCCCTGCCGAACTCGGTTTCCAGATAGTCGTCCGGGTTGATCACAACGGGCAGGCCTGCACCTTCGGCACTGGCTTTTTTATGGAATAAGCAAACATGGGGAGCCTCCTTGCGAGGCCCCGAATTTTGCCAGCCACCCCGTTCGTAAAAGAGCCGTGCCTGTGTATTGGTCGGCGTCGCGGACAGCCGCAGTGACTCACAACCCAACCCGCTCAAAAATGACCAGGCGTAGGCCTCCAGCAACTTACCCAGCCCTCGCCCGCGCATATCGTGAACCAGATAAAAAAGGCTCACGTAGCCTACCGTCAAATCCTCCGGCGCCCGGCCCATCTCAATCTGGCCAATGATGTCTTCGCCCAGCCACACGTGTACAACGCTGCCTGGCAAGTCCGTCGACTTGGTCCTTAGCCAGTCGGCGTAACGTTCGGTCCCTTTGCCATCGCTTGTGTGAAAGCGTTCTGCCGACCCGAAGGCGCAAATTTGAGCGTCTATGGCGAAACGTACACAAACGTCGAGATGCGCATCCAGGTTCACCGGCCTGAATGCCAGCTTGGGGTGTTGGGCGTTATCCGTCATGGAAGTCGATTCAAGCCTCAAGTGGTGTGTTCGAATACAGTCAGATTGAGCAAGTGCCGCCGTGCTTTTCCAGATAGTTCTGATGCTCTTCATCGGCCAGCTGAAATTCAGCCAGTGGCACAATCACGGTCGCCACTGGTTTGCCCAACTGTCCCGAAGCATCCAGCTTTTGTTTGGCAACCAGCGCCAGTTGGGCCTGTTGAGCTGTGGTAAAAAATACCGCTGAACGGTATTTCACCCCAATATCTGCACCTTGGCGATCTACTGACGTGGGATCGTGCAACGTCCAGAAGTGCGATACCAGTTGGGTGAAGGGTATCACCCTCGCATCGAAGTCAACTTGCACCACTTCGATCAGCGGTGAGTCACCTTGGGATGACCGGGCAAAACCGACCCGACTGTCGAGCACGCCGGGCAAGCCGTTGAAGGACGCCTGCGCGCCCCAGAAACAGCCGGCGCCAAAGGTCGCCTGCTCAACCACATCATGCTCACTCATTTTCCAGCCACCTCTGTTTGCGGTATCAGGTGCAGGTGCAACTGCGCGATGTGCTCGGGCCCGATGCCGCAGCAGCCGCCAACGAGGGTCGCACCCGCCTCGACCCAGGTTCTGGACCACTCCAGGTAAGACTCGGGGCCCAGGTCACTACGAATTTCCAGCAACGTGCTATTCGCCTTGGCCTCTGTGTTGACGGGAGGAAACGCGTTGGCGTAAACCCCCAGCTCAAGGCTTTGACCAAGGCTTTGAATCACAAGCCGGGCCTCGGTGAGCGCCGCCGCCATGACTTCCGGCTGGCTGCAATTGAAGAGTACCGCCTGCGCGCCCAATTGTGCCGCCACACGTACGGCGTCGCCCACCGATTCGGTGGAACGCAGCCGCGCGGGCCCATCCGTTTCATCCAGCAGCGTAAACGATACCCAAAGCGGCTTGGATTGCGCGCCCAACGCCTCAACGACCGCTCGAACTTCAGCAGTCGAACTCTGGGTCTCCGCCAGCCAGACATCCACATGGGCTTGCAGCCCGTCGATCAGCTCGCGATGGATCGCGACCGAGCGTTGATGATCAAACAGGTCAGGCCGATAGGAGCCCAGGGCCGGTGGCAACGAGCCCGCGACCGCCACTGGCTCGCCACTCGCGGATGCCGCCTGACGCGCCAGGCGCCCTGCCCGCTCCGCCAGCAGACGCCCCTGCTCGGCAAAGCGTGCATCCCCGATATGAAACGGCACCACGGCATAACTGTTGGTGGTGATGATCCGGGCACCGGCAGCAATGAATGCTCCGTGAGCCTGGAGCACAAACTCCGGCGCCTCGATCAACGCCAGTGCCGACCATTCAGGCTGGCGGAACGGCGCTCCGATGCGTTTCAACTCCCGGCCCATGCCGCCATCGAGCAGGCGCACAGCAATCTGGCTCATGGGTTTGTACTCACTTTTTGCGCCGACGGAGCCAACCATTGATCAACCGTGGCCGTGTTCGCCTGGACCCAGGCCTTGGCCGCGGCATCTGCCGGGAGTTTTTCTTTTTCGATCTTCAGGATCAGACCATTGAGTTGCGCCGGTTCAATCGAGAAATTACGCAGGAATTCGGCAATTTTTGGCGCGCGCTTCTGCAAAGCCGTTGACGCCAGTACGTAGACCTTGGCGTCCGGGAAGGCGCAGGTGATCTGGCTCTTGTTCAACCAGTCCGGGTCGACCGTCGGGCTGATAAATTTCCAGCAGCCATCGGCCTTGTACAGCGGGTCATCCTTTTTGTTGTCCTGGGCATAACCGTCGAACGCCGGTTCTTCCAGACGGCGCAGGTCAAAGGCCGAGAAGATCCAGTCCGGGGTGTAGGCGTAAAACACCACGCCGCGTTGGGCCTTGTACGCCGCCGCCAGCTTGGCGTAGGTCACAGAGGCCTCGGTGGACACCGCCTCGAATTGATCGGCGAACCCATAATCCTTGGCCTTGATCTGGCCAATATAGGTCGACTCCCAGCCCGCCGGGCCCACCAGTAGCTGTGCCTCGCCACCGCCCAGCGGCTCGAACAGCTTGGCCACTTCCGGTTTTTTCAGGTCGTAGACCGATTTCACACCGTATTTGTCCTGGATATAGCCCGGGATGTAAAACCCTTGCTCGCCGGCATAAGGGTGGTCGTTCGGCACCAGTGAACGGGTGCCGCCCGTCACGTATCGGGCCCATGCTGCCGACTGGTTGGGCAACCAGATGTCGGTCAGCACATCCACCGCGCCATCGCCTTTTGCGGCAGCACTGAACAGCACCGGCACGTCCCCGGCCAGGTACGACACATCACCGTTCAGGCGGCTTTCGATGACTTCCCCAAGAATGTGCTGAATGGCGATTGCGCCCGTCCAGTTCTGCTCGCCAATGACAATTTTGTCCTTGGCGGAAACCGTCGGGGAGAGAATCAGGGAGGCCAGCAGTGCGGCGGCGCCCAGGCGGCGCGATAAGGGTGTGTTCACGATAAATCTCACGATGGGTTGTGCAGGTGATCTTGCTTGCGCAAGCTCGATTGAATGATTCGGTCCGGGATAAGCGCACACAGCACAATCGCGACACCGGCCAGCATGCCCTCGCCGCCCTTGATGTTGCGCAGCGCCGTCATCACGTCATAACCCAGGCCTCCGGCGCCGATCAGCGCAGCGACCACGACCATCGACAGGCTCATGACGATGGTTTGGTTGATGCCCAGCAACAAGGAACGGCGAGCCAGTGGCAACTGGACCTTGATCAGGGTTTGCCAGGGGCTGGCGCCATGGGCGACAGCAGCCTCGACGGCATCCTTGGGGACTTCCTGGATCCCCAGCGATGTCAGGCGAATCATCGGTGCCAAGGCAAAAATCACCGTCGCGATGACCGCCGGCGTCTTGCCCACCGAGAAGAACGCCACGGCGGGAATCAGGTACACAAAGGTGGGCAGCGTCTGCATCACATCCAGCAACGGCGTTACCACGCGGCGAAACAGCGGTCGTTTCGCCAGGAGGATGCCGGTGGGCACGCCGATGACCAGCGCGATCAGTACCGACGAGCCCACCAGTGCCAGCGTGGCGATGGTGCGCTCCCAGAAACCGAACAGCCCGATGTACAGCAACGCAGCGCTGCTCGTCAGTGCCAGCGCCAGGCCGGCCGAACGCCAGGCCAACAACACCAGCGCCAATGCCGAGACTGACCATGGCAACCATCCCAGCAGGTTTTCGATGCCCTCGATGACGGTGCGGACGGCGACAATCACCCCGACAAATGCGCCCTCGAAGGTCACCTGAGACCAACCAATGAACTGGTCGATACTGTCTGCTGCAAACAGCAACGCTTGGCGGTTTGCCGGAAACTGAAGCAACGCGCTACGGGTGTCCGGTGTGATGACTCGCCAGACCACCAACGCCTCACTGGCAAGCAGTACCAACAACGGCAGCCCCCAACCCGATACGGTGCGGCGCACCGGCTGACGGCTGGGGGAAACGGCCAGGAAACGGCTGGCACCAAGCACCGCCATGGCGGCCAGCACTGCGAGCCACGCACCGCTGATAATGCCTTTGACCAGGAAGGTCAAAGCGGCAAGCTCGGCGGCGAAGGTCAGCCAGAACCAGCCGCCCCTGCCACGGGCAGCCAGCGCTGCCGGCCCCAGCAGAAGCGCTTGCCAGCCGCGCAGACCGGGGCTGGCATGTTGCTCACGAGGCTCGGCATCGGGAGCCTGGAGGCGGACGCTGGCAACCTGTTGCACCGGGGATGGCGTGGGCGTGCAGTCGCGGAAAAAATCCGCGACTTCTGCATCGGCAGGACGCTCAAGCAACTGCGCCGGAGTGCCCACTTGCACCAATCGGCCTTTGCGTAGCACGGCAATACGATCGGCCAGCAGGATGGCTTCTGCCGGGTCGTGGGTGACCAACAAGGTGCTGATCCCGCGCTCACGTGCCAGGGTCAGGAAATGACGCTGCAAATCGCGGCGGATGGTGGGGTCGAGTGCGCTGAAAGGCTCGTCCATCAGCAGGATATCGGGCTGCGTCACCAGCGCCCGGGCCAACCCGACGCGTTGCTGCATGCCTCCGGAAAGCTCGTGGGGATAATGCTCTCCCCAACCGTCCAACCCTACGGCCTTCAGCTGAGTGATGGCAGCCGCGTGCCGAACCGACTCGGGTTCCCCGCGCAATTCCAACGGCAACGCGACGTTGTCCAGAACCGTACGGTGGGGTAACAGGCCAAAATGCTGAAACACCATGCCGATACGGCGCGAGCGCAATGCACGCAAGGCCTTGCTGCTCAGCTCGCTGATGGCCTCGCCTTCAATCAACACCTCGCCACTGGTGGGCTCGATCAAGCGGTTGATGTGCCGCAGCAACGTCGACTTGCCACTGCCGGAGGTGCCCATCAGGCAGAGGACTTCTCCGCGGCGTACCTTCAAGTTGATATTGCTGACGGCTGGCAGCGCCGACGCGTCTTTTCGCGCATAAGCCTTGGTGATGTTTCGCAGTTCAAGCACCACGTCACCGTCATTCGCATGATCGTCTCCGCCCCCCTCAGGGTGTCGGGAAGGCGCGACCCAGGCAGTCGCCAACGGGGATTGAATGATTGTCACAGTAGCTCCAGGTAGCCAAACGCAAAAAAAAGCGCTGCGCTTGAAGCGCAACACCTTCCGTGGGCATAAAGCTAAACGATCTTAAAAAGTAGGAATAAATACCTTTTTTGCATTAGCTTAAGCGCTGCGGTTCGGACGCTGTCGACGGTGGCAACCCACGAAGAAATACGTTTGTGCAGACGAAAAAAAAGGACCTCTTTTCAGAGGTCCTTTTTCAGTTTCTGTCGCGTAACGCCTGACGCCTGGCAGGCTCTACTCTTGAACATCCATGAACTCCTTGGCCCAACTCACGTAGGTGTCGGGGAACGTGTAGGTGTGGGTCAGTTCGCTGGCGGTCAGGTTTGACGTGCTGCGCGTGAGGTTGCGCTGTTCGCGAAGGCTGTCGTAGGTGGCCTTGATCGAGGCGAAGTACGCGCCGTGCCCGGCAACCACAATCCGCACACCCAATTTGGCCAGGCGTTCGTTGTCATTGAGATGCGGGTTGGCGTAGGTCACCAGCATCAACGGGACCGTCAGGCCTTCGGCGATCTGTTCAAGGTGGTCGAAGTCACGGACACCCACCATGCAGATGCCGTCTGCGCCAGCCTCTTGATACGCCTTGGTGCGATGGATAACGTCTTCCACTGGCAACACGGCGGCGTTGGTCCGCGCGATGATCGAAAGCTGCGGATCGACCCGCGCCTCCAGGGCTGCCTTGACCTTGCCCACGCCCTCTTCCGTGCTGATGAGATCGGTGGATTTACGCCCGAACTGCGCGGGCAGCAGGGTATCTTCAATGGTCAGCGCCGAGACGCCAGCACGCTCCAGTTCCTGGACGGTGCGCATCACGTTCAGTGCATTTCCGTAGCCGTGGTCGGCGTCGGCGATCACCGGAAGCTGCGCCACCCGGCCGATGCGGGTGGCCTGCTCGACGAACTCACTCAGGGTAATCAGCGCGAAGTCCGGTGCAGCCAGGACCTGTAATGACGCCACCGAGCCTCCCAGGATGCCGACTTCGAAGCCCAGGTCTGCAGCGATCCTGGCGGACATCGGGTCGAACACCGAGGCGGTGTGAAAGCAGTGTTGGGAGGCCAGCAGCTCGCGAAACGAGCGCCGTAGATCCTGGTGGGAAATTTTCGACATGTTCACTCCTCACTGTCGCCGTATACGCGGGAACGACCAGTGCCAATTCAAAAGTAAGGCTAGCGTATCACGCCGGAAAAAGATGGTTGATGACGTTTGAGAAACTTATACATCACGCTTGGCGGGGGAAGAGCGCCGCCATTACTTCAACCGTCCCGCCTCACCCAGCCAGGTTGACGCGCCCTGTTGCAACCATTCGGTGGCGGCGGGATTGTGTTTGACCCGGCTATCCAGGAACGCCACACCCATGGCCTGAATCGCGGCCACCTGCTTGGGGTCCGGCGCCGGTTCGCCCGCCATCGGGCCGCCGCCGCCAGGTTTGGCGCCGTGCTTGTGCCCTCGACCCTTGGGCGCGTCGCCAGACGAAGCACTGCCCTTGTCGGTCCTTTTCGCCGGCCGGCTGAACAGCTCGCTCCCGGACAAGGTCTTGTGCGTCGCACTGTTCAACTCCAGCTGAACACTGCCCGCCGCTGTCACCGACTCGCCCAACACCTCTCGCTGACGGTAAGAGCTGACCCAGTTGAACGGATCTTCATCCTGCTGGCCGGTCATCGACAGCACGGGCGCCGTTATCCGGGCAAACACGTCCGGCCGGGCATCGGCGTCCACATAAGGGCTGAGCAGCAACACCGCCTTGGGTTGAATCCCGACGCCCGGGGTGGCCCCGGGCTCCAGCGCCCCGGCGAGTGCCTCAGCGGTCTGCGCGCCAAAATCAAAGCCGGCCACCACCACCTGGTTCCAGTCGATGGCCGCCAGTTGCGCGTCGCCTTTGGCGGCCCGTGCCCGAACTTCGCCCAGGACTTTCTGCAAGGTCGACAGCCTGTCACGCAGGGCGGCGGCGGAGTAATGACTGCTCGCCATCCCGCGAAAGTCGCCATATAACGCCTGCTGCGAGGCAAAGATCGACTGATCATGGGCGGGTTCCTGAACCGACAACACCGCATAACCGGCCTGCGCCCAAGCCTTGCGCCACGCCACCCCGCCCGAGGCCGGCTCACCCAAACCCGGCAAGTAGATAATCAGCGGCAGGCGCTCATGGGTCACCGGTGCCAGCCACGCAACGTTCACCGATTGCTTGTCGAGCTGCCAGGTCGCGCCCCAGCCGGACGTTTCATAATGGGACGGTTGATACGCGGTGCTCAGTTCCTTGTTGACCCGCTCGCTGAATTCGGCCCGCGGGTTTGGCGGATCGCCCGCACACCCCGCAATCAATCCCAGGCTGCCCACCAGGGCGCTCACCGCCAGCCAGTACCGAGGTTGAAGGTTCATTCGATTCACACCGCCGTTCAGTTCAAGGTAACTGGCAGCCTAACCGACCCGCCGGCGAACGCAGCACCCGCGCAGGTAAAGAATGGGTAAAGCGTGACGGCACGATGGCCCTCTTCGCGGGTCTTTGTTTTATCAAAGCCGGAAAAATTTCAAGGAGACGCCTGTGAGCATCAGAGACAATCCCGAGGACTATCAGGATCTCAAGCGGGCCGTCGGTTTGCTGGAGTCACCCTCCCTGACGGCCAGGCTGTCCGGCATGATCGGCTCCCCGATTGAAAGCGCGGTAAAGGCATTGCCGGGGGTGGTTTCCAAACGGATCAATGGCGCGGTGGCGGCAGCGCTGCATTCATCCGCCGGCGCGGCGCTGAAAAGCCTGGACAACAGTCCGAAAAAACCGGCCTCGACCCGGCTGCACAAGGCTTTTGCGGCCACCTCGGGCGCCATCGGCGGGGCCTTCGGTTTCGCGGCGCTGTTTATCGAGCTGCCGATCTCCACCACCATCATGATGCGCGCGGTCGCCGACGTGGCGCGCAGCGAGGGTTTCGACCTGGGCGACTTTTCGACCAAACAAGCCTGCATCGAGGTGTTTGCCATGGGTGGCACCAGCCAGGCCGACGATGCAACGGAGACCGGTTACTACATGACCCGCAGCTTCACCACCCAGGCCATGCAACAACTGTCCAAGGAACTGGCGGGGATCGCCACCAAGCAGGGCTCCAAGGCCATCAGCAGCTTGTCCCCGGGCCAAGCCGGGAAATGGCTGGCGATCCTCATCGATAAAGTCGCGACACGTTTTGGCTTTACCATTTCCAGCAAGTTCGCAGCCCAGGCCGTTCCGGTGATGGGCGCCTTTACCGGGGCGACGATCAATACGCTGTTCACCCACTTCTACCAGGACATGGCGCGGGGGCACTTCATCGTGAAACGGCTGGAAGAGAAATATGGTTTTGAGCCCATCAAGGATGCGTACATGGCCATAAAGGCGGCGCCCCGGGTGAACTAAAAGCGCGGAAATGCCGGAAAAATTTTTAATGCCGTGCATCCACTTCGCTGCCCCGCGCGTACATTCATCCCGAGGGCGCAAGAATTAGGGAGATACGCAGGAAGAGATCACCCGGACGCCATACCCTTGAGCTATCTGATGAATAGAAAAACAACATCATAATGATGGCACTGTCTGATACCTTGTTGTACGAACATAACCACTTTGAGGATTGTCATGGGCGAAGGCGCTCCTATTCCGCCGAATGAAATTGAACGGCTAAAAGAGGTCGCGAAATTTTGTCCAACCGACAGCGATAGTGATGATGTATTTGAAAAGATCGTCGAGATGGCGTCTGCCTATTACAACGCCCCCATCGCACTGATTTCAATTGTCGATAAACACCGGCAATGGTTCAGGGCACGCGTGGGAATTACAGAAACGCAGACACCGCGAGAAGTGTCTTTTTGCGCCTACTCTACCCTGGACAACGCCCTGCTGGAGGTGTCGGACGCAACGCTGGATGCCCGCTTCAAAGACAATCCCCTGGTCACGGGGCCGCCGCATATTCGTTATTACGCGGGCGCGCCATTGATCACGGAGGATGGCTTTACCCTGGGAAGTCTCTGCATCATTGATACTGTCCCCCGCCCTCCCATGAGCGAGCGTGACAGTGCAATGCTCAACGACTTTGCCGAGCTGGTCATGATGCGCATACAGGGCATGCGGTCCCGCAACTTCGTAGACCAACCCACGGGGCTATTCAATCGACTCAGGCTTGAGGAAGATATACGTCAAGCGCTTAAGCTTGAAAACGCGTGCCATGTGTACGCAGTTGACATTATCTCGCCAAAGTTTCTCAACGATATTGTAAAGGCCCTGGGCTACAGCTTTGCCGGAGACCTGGTTCTGGCGATCAAATCTCGCCTGCAAAACCTGTTACCCGCGCAGTGCCTGCTTTACAAAATCAGCCCGACGCGGTTTGGCTTCATCCTAGAGGAGAATCAAACCACCGAGCACATCTGCGAAAGTATTCTCAAGGACTTCAAAAAGCCTGTTGAATGCCACGGCATCCCCATCCTCATGCAAGTCGGGATTGGCGTGCTGCCCATTCACCATTCCGGCCCGCAAGACTGGCTACGCCTGCTGGTGAGTGCGGCAGATGAGGCGCGTGACCGCAAGCTGGGCTGGTCTCTTTATGAACCCCAGTTTGATGCGGCTCAGCAACGCGCTTTCATGTTGCTGAGTTCGTTGCCGGAAGCGGTCAGCTGCGACAAACAGTTCAGCCTGGTGTATCAGCCCAAAGTCAAACTGCCCTCGGGAAGCTGTGATTCGGTAGAGGCATTGCTACGCTGGACCCATCCGTTGCTTGGCCCCATCAGCCCTGCCGAGTTCATCCCCCTGGCCGAAAAAACCGCGTTGATACCGTCCGTTGGATTATGGGTGCTCAACGCAATCATCCGGCAAGCCGCAGCCTGGAAAGCACAAGGCGTGCGCCTGCGAATAGCGATGAACATTACCGTCAGCGATCTGGAAAGCTCCGAGTTCGTGGACGCGATGATTGATGAGCTTCACCGGCATGACCTTGACCCTGCCGACTTTGAACTTGAGTTTACCGAAAGCATGTTGATGACCAACCCTGAGGAAGTCATCCGGCAACTGCAGCGCGTTCGGCAGATTGGCATAGAGGTCGCGGTTGATGATTTCGGCACGGGCTACAGCAACTGGGCGTACCTGAAGGAACTGCCGGCCACTACCGTCAAGCTGGATCAATCATTGATCAGCGGGCTGGGCAGCAATCAAAATGACAAGCAGTTGGTTAAAACCCTGATAGGCCTGGCGAAAGGGCTCGGCTACCGAGTCGTTGCCGAAGGCGTAGAAAACCAGGAAATCCTCGACCTCTTGATACAGTGGGGATGTTCCGAAGCGCAGGGCTACCTGATAGCAAAGCCCATGACCGCAACGGACCTGGAAACCTGGATAAGCCCAGGCCGCTAGCGAACAGGCCCACAGCGTGGGCCTGTAAACGTCAGGCGCCAGTGTCAGGCCAGTTCAAAGCGATCCAGATTCATCACCTTGGTCCAGGCCGCCACGAAGTCCTCGACGAACTTCTCCTCGGCGTCGGCACTGCCATAGACCTCGGACAGCGCCCTCAACTGGGCATGCGAACCGAACACCAGGTCGACCCGGGTGCCCGTCCACTTGACGGCACCGGTCTTGCGGTCATGCGCCTCAAAGGTATCGTGGGTGCCGGTGACTGGCTTCCATTCAACGCCCATGTCCAGCAGGTTCCTGAAGAAGTCATTGGTCAGGGTTCCCGGGCGCTCGGTGAACACCCCGTGCTTGCTTTCCCCGACATTTAGACCCAAGACCCGCAGTCCGCCCAACAGCACCGTCATTTCGGGTGCGGTCAATGTCAGCAGTTGCGCCTTGTCGATCAGCAACGCTTCGGCCGACACCTTGTAGTGCCCCTTCTGGTAGTTGCGAAAGCCGTCGGCGACCGGTTCAAGGAAACCGAACGACTCGACATCCGTCTGCTCCTGGGAAGCATCCGTGCGCCCTGCCGTGAAAGGCACCGTGGTCTGGCGGCCGGCATTTTTGGCCGCCAGCTCAACCCCCACACTGCCCGCCAGCACGATCAGATCGGCCAGGGAAATCTTTTTACCTCCCGTCTGTGCGGTATTGAAGTCGCCCTGAATAGCTTCGAGACGCTTCAGTACGCCCGACAGTTGCTCAGGCTGGTTGACCGCCCAGTCCTTCTGCGGAGCCAGGCGCAGGCGCCCGCCATTGGCTCCCCCGCGTTTATCGGAGCCGCGGAAGGTGGACGCCGCTGCCCATGCCGTCGAAACCAGCTGCGAGACCGTCAGCCCGGCGGCGAGAATCTTTTGCTTGAGCGCCGCCACATCCTGCTCATCCACCAGTGGATGATCGACCGCAGGAATCGGGTCCTGCCACAGCAACTCTTCCGCGGGGGTTTCCGGGCCGAGATAACGCGCAAGCGGGCCCATGTCGCGGTGGGTAAGCTTGAACCAGGCACGGGCAAAGGCGTCTGCCAGTTGGTCCGGGTTGGCCAGGAAACGTCGGGAGATCTGCTCGTACGCCGGATCGAAGCGCAGCGCCAGGTCCGAGGTCAGCATGCTCGGCGCATGCCGCCTGCCGGCGTCATGGGCATCCGGAACCTTGCCGGCGCCAGCACCGTTCTTCGGCGTCCACTGGTGGGCGCCCGCCGGGCTCCTGGTCAGTTCCCATTCAAAGCCGAAGAGGTTTTCGAGGTACTCATTGCTCCATCTTGTCGGCGTCGAAGTCCAGGTCACCTCCAGCCCGCTGGTGATGGTGTCACCGCCCTTGCCGCTGCCGAAGCTGTTTTTCCAGCCCAGCCCCTGCTCTTCCAGGCCAGCCGCTTCCGGTTCCGGGCCGACGTTATCCGCCGGACCTGCGCCGTGGGTCTTGCCGAAGGCGTGACCGCCGGCGATCAGGGCTACGGTCTCTTCGTCATTCATCGCCATGCGACCGAAGGTTTCACGGATATCCTTCGCCGAGGCGACCGGATCCGGAACACCTTCAGGCCCTTCCGGGTTCACGTAGATCAAGCCCATCTGCACAGCGGCGAGGGGATTTTCCAGGTTGCGCTCACCGCCCCCGGTGCGGCTTTCTTCGTTGCCATGGTTCTGCGGTTCAGCCACCAACGGACCATCACCCGGCTGCTGCATTTTCTTTTGCACGCCGTAACGCTCTTCTCCCCCCAGCCACGTGGTCTCGGCGCCCCAGTAAACGTCCTCGTCCGGCTCCCAGACATCCGGGCGACCGCCGGAGAACCCGAAGGTCTTGAACCCCATGGACTCCAGCGCGACGTTACCGGTGAGTACGATCAAATCGGCCCAGGAAATCCGCCGGCCGTACTTCTGCTTGACCGGCCAGATCAGGCGACGCGCCTTATCCAGGCTGACGTTGTCAGGCCAGCTGTTGAGCGGTGCAAAGCGCTGCTGACCGGAACCGGCACCGCCGCGACCGTCGGCGGTACGGTAGGTCCCGGCGCTGTGCCAGGCCATGCGAATGAACAGCGGGCCGTAATGGCCAAAGTCCGCCGGCCACCAGTCCTGGGATTGCGTCATGACATCGCGCAAATCCTGCTTGACCGCTTCAAAGTCAAGGCTCTGGAACGCCTTGGCGTAATCGAAGCCCTCACCCATAGGGTCGCTGAGGGAGGAATGCTGATGCAGGATCTTCAGATTCAGTTGCTGGGGCCACCAGTCTCGGTTCGTGGTGCCGCCACCCGCAGCGTGGTTGAAAGGGCATTTCGATTCAGTTGACATGCTTGGCACACCTTTTAGTGACGTTTTCAAAGATTAGCCTCGTTCGCAGAAAACTCTAATAGCTGCAACGTTATCCCCTGATAGACCTGTTCTTGGGATTGAAAGCCGTCCTGGGGCCCCGCCCTGCATAAGAGCCACTGGGATCTCAAGACCAGAAAAAGCCATCCGCTCGACCTTTTATCGCGCGAACCCATCTTCAGTTTGCTTGCAGCTCTTGCGCTTGCGGTATTATGGTATACCATCATACACAAACCAATCAGCACCCAGGTGGAGCAGCCATGAGTTTTGAAATCCGCAAGATCGTCAGCTATGTAGAAGAAACCTTTATTGAAGGCGGCAAGGCCTCCGACACGCCAGTGACTATGGTGGGCCTGGCTGTCGTCCTGAAAAACCCGTGGCTGGGTCGCGGTTTTGTCGAAGACCTGAAACCGGAAATCCGTGCCAACTGCTCGGATCTCGGCGCACTGATGGTGGAGCGCCTGATTGGCATTATCGGTGGTGCAGACAACATCGAAGCCTATGGCAAGGCCGCCGTGGTCGGTGCCGACGGTGAAATCGAACACGCCTCGGCAATCATCCATACCCTGCGCTTTGGCAACCACTACCGCGAAGCGGTCAAGGCCAAGAGCTACCTGAGTTTTACCAACAAGCGCGGTGGCCCGGGCACATCGATTCAAATCCCGATGATGCACAAGGATGACGAAGGGCTGCGCTCGCACTACATCACCTTGGAAATGCAGATAGAAGATTCCCCGCGTGCCGACGAGATCGTGGTGGTCCTTGGGTGCGCCGACGGCGGCCGCCTGCACCCACGCATCGGCAACCGTTACATCGACCTGGAAGAGCTGGCAGCCGAGAAAGCCCAGTAAGCAAGACCGGTCACCCAAACAAAAAACATGCAGGAGCGCTCCATGATTCAGCTCACCGCTGATCGCACCCCGGCTGGCACCAGTTATCTGGCGACCGGCCAAGGCCAGCCTGTGGTTTTGATCCACGGCGTGGGCCTGAATAAAGAAATGTGGGGCGGGCAAGTCGTTGGCCTGGCCACGAATTATCGCGTGATCACCTATGACATGCTGGGCCATGGCGCCAGCCCGCGCCCGGCTGCCGGCACCCCGCTGCTGGGGTATGCCGACCAGTTGCTGGAACTGCTCGACCACCTGCAACTGCCTCAGGCAACGGTGATCGGGTTTTCCATGGGCGGCCTGGTTGCGCGGGCGTTTGCCTTGCATTACCCCGAACGCCTGCAAGGCCTGGTGGTGCTCAACAGTGTGTTCAACCGCAGCGCCGAACAGCGTGCCGGAGTGATCGCACGCACTGCCCAGGCCGCCGAGCATGGCCCGGATGCGAATGCCGAAGCCGCGCTGTCACGCTGGTTCAGCCGCGAGTACCAGGCAGCCAACCCGGCGCAGATCGCTGCGCTGCGTGAAACCCTGGCGGGCAACGACCCCCAGGGCTACCTCACCACGTACGAGCTGTTCGCGACCCAGGACATGTACCGCGCCGACGACCTCAAGGGTTTGCGCGCGCCGACCCTGGTCGCCACCGGTGAACTCGACCCGGGCTCGACCCCGGAGATGGCCCGGCAACTGGCCGATCGCATTCCCGGTGCGACGGTTGCAGTGCTGGCCGAGCAACGGCATATGATGCCAGTGGAATCGCCGCGGCTGGTCAACCAACTGCTGCTGGGCTTTCTTGACACGGTGTACACCCAAAAAAATCCAATAAAGGGGATCGTTGCATGACACTCGCACGCTTCCAGATGTGCATCGGCGGTGAATGGGTCGATGCCCTGTCCGGCAAGACTTTCGACAGCCTCAACCCGGCCCTGGCCGAACCCTGGGCGCAACTGCCCGACGCCGACGAGACGGATGTGGAGCGCGCCGTGCAGGCCGCGCAAAGCGCCTTCGACAGCCCGGCCTGGCGTGGCCTCACCGCTACCGCGCGGGGCAAACTGCTGCGCCGCCTGGGAGATTTGATTGCCGAAAACAAGGAACAACTGGCACAGCTCGAAAGCCGCGACAATGGCAAGCTGATCCGCGAGACACGCGGTCAGGTCAGTTACCTGCCGGAGTTCTTCCATTACACGGCAGGCCTGGCCGACAAGCTTGAGGGCGGCACCCTGCCGCTGGACAAGCCGGACCTCTTCGCCTACACCGTGCACGAAGCCATGGGCGTGGTGGCCGCGATCATTCCATGGAACAGCCCGCTGTACTTGACCGCGATCAAACTCGCGCCGGCCCTGGCAGCGGGTAATACCATCGTGATCAAACCGTCGGAGCACGCCTCGGCGACCATCCTCGAACTGGCGCGCCTGGCCCTGGAGGCTGGCATTCCGCCGGGCGTGGTCAATGTGGTGACTGGCTACGGCCCAAGCACCGGCGCCGCCCTCACCCGCCACCCTTTGGTGCGCAAGATCGCCTTTACCGGCGGCGCAGCCACGGCGCGGCACGTAGTACGCAGCAGCGCCGAGAACTTCGCCAAGCTGTCGCTGGAACTGGGCGGCAAGTCACCGAACATCATCTTTGCCGATGCCGACCTCGACAGCGCCATCAATGGTGCGATTGCCGGGATATACGCGGCGTCGGGGCAAAGCTGTGTGTCTGGCTCGCGCCTGCTGGTGCAGGATGAAATCTACGACGAATTCGTCGAGCGCCTGGTAGAGCGCGCCAAACGCATTCGCATCGGCAACCCGCAGGACGACGCCAGTGAAATGGGCCCCATGGCCACCGCACAGCAACTGGCCGTGGTCGAAGGCCTGGTGGCGGATGCCATCGCTGAAGGTGCGCGCCTGCGTACCGGTGGCAAGCGTCCGCAGAACCTGGGCGAAGGCTGGTTCTATGAGCCGACCCTGTTCGAGTGCGACCGCAACTCGATGAAGATCATGCAGGAAGAAGTGTTCGGCCCAGTGGCCTCGGTCATCCGTTTCAAGGACGAAGCCGAAGCCCTGGCCATCGCCAACGACTCTCAGTTCGGCCTCGCCGCCGGCATCTGGACCCGCGACCTCGGTCGTGCCCACCGCCTGGCCCGCGACGTGCGTTCGGGGATTATCTGGGTCAACACCTACCGCGCCGTCTCGGCCATGGCGCCCATTGGCGGCTTCAAGAACAGCGGCTATGGACGTGAAAGTGGCATCGATTCAGTACTGGCTTACACCGAGCTGAAGACGGTGTGGATCAACCTTTCCCAGGCGCCCATGCCTGATCCTTTTGTGATGCGTTAAGAGACCCCGACCATGATCGAACCCGGCATTTACAAAGACGTCATGAGTTCATTCCCGTCCGGGGTGACGGTCGTCACTACCCTCGACCCGGATGGCGGCATCGTCGGCATCACCGCCAGCGCATTCAGTGCGCTGTCGATCGACCCGGCACTGGTCCTGTTCTGCCCCAACTATGCATCGGACACCTATCCGATCCTGCGCGACAGCAAGCGCTTTGCGATTCATTTGCTGTCCGCCGACCAGACCGCCGAAGCCTATGCCTTTGCCAGCAAGGGCAAGGAAAAGGCCAAGGGCATCGAGTGGCACTTGAGCGAACTGGGCAATCCGCTGCTGGCCAAGGCCACGGCGATCATCGAGTGCGAGTTGTGGCGCGAATACGACGGTGGCGATCACGCGATCATCGTCGGAGCGGTGAAAAACCTGATCCTGCCCGAGCAACCGGTCACACCGATGATCTACCACAAGGGCAAGCTGGGCCCGCTGCCCACCCTGGCCTGAGGAGCTGATTGATGAGCGACGACAAGTACCAACGGGGCCTGAAAATCCGTACGCAAGTGCTGGGCGAAGCCTATGTGCAACGTTCGATCGAGAACGCCGACGACTTCACTCGCCCCCTGCAGGAGATGGTCACCGAATACTGCTGGGGCCATGTGTGGGGCCGTGAGGGTTTGTCGCTTAAAGAACGCAGCATGATAAACTTGGCGATGATTTCGGCCCTCAATCGGCCCCATGAACTCAAGCTGCACGTGCGCGGCGCCTTGCGTAACGGGCTGAGTCGTGAACAAATACGCGAAATTCTGCTTCAGGTCGGCATTTATTGCGGGGTTCCCGCCGCCGTGGACAGTTTCCGACTGGCCCGTGAAGCCTTCGCCGAAACCGACGCCGAGGCCTCCAGTTAACCGCAACATTCAGAGCAGCCCCCATGAAACGCCTGCCACTCGACGACAGCTTCAAGGTCAATCACAACCCGGTCACCCTGCGCGAAATCGTGCTGGCAAAACTGCGCAGCGCCATCATGAACTTCCAACTGCTGCCGGGTGACCGCCTGGTGGAACGCGACCTTTGCGACCGCCTCGGCGTCAGCCGCACCTCGGTGCGCGAAGCCTTGCGCCACCTGGAGTCCGAAGGCCTGGTGGAGTTCGCCGATGCCAAGGGCCCGCAAGTGGCGATCATCACCCTGGCCGATGCCGTCGACATCTATGAACTGCGTTGCGTGCTCGAAGGCTTGATCGTGCAGTTGTTCACCCTGCGCGCCAAGGCCAAGGACATCAAGGCACTGGAAAAAGCCCTCGAGGAAAACCGCAAGGCCCTCAAGGACGGTGAGCTGCAACAGGTCATTGATTCGGTACAAGGATTCTACGACGTGTTGCTCGAAGGCTCCGGCAACCACGTGGCGGCCACCCAACTGCGTCAGTTGCAGGCACGTATCAGCTACTTGCGCGCGACCTCGGTATCCCAGGAAAACCGTCGCGGTACCAGCAACCAGGAAATGGAGCGTATGGTCCAGGCGATCAAGAGCGGCGACCCGCTCGCCGCCCACCAGGCCTGTGTCGACCACGTGCGCGCCGCCGCCGCCGTGGCCCTGGATTACCTCAAGCGCAAGCAGGAAGAGACCGGCAAGATCCCCGAGATCACACTGCCCATCGCCCTCAAAGAACCGCGCATAGGTCACTGACCATGCCCAGCCCCAGTTTTTGCCCGACATGTGGCAGCAGTGACCTCGGTCACCAGCTGCCACCGGGTGATACCCATGAGCGCCTGATGTGCCGGGGCTGCGGCTACATCCACTACATCAACCCGAAGATTATCGCCGGCTGCATCATCGAGCAGGACGGCAAATATCTGCTTTGCCAGCGGGCCATCCCGCCGCGTCCTGGCACCTGGACGCTGCCGGCCGGCTTCATGGAAGGTGGCGAAACCACTGAACAGGCCGCACTACGCGAAGTCTGGGAAGAAAGCGGCGTACGCGCGGAGATCCTCTCGCCCTACTCGATTTTCAGCGTGCCGAAGATCAGCGAGGTGTACATCATCTTCCGCGCCATCGCGCTGCAGATCACCGGCCAGTTCGGGCCGGAGACCCTCGACTACAAGTTCTTCGCGCCCGAGGACATTCCCTGGGACAGCATCTACTACCCGGCGATCCGGCAGATCCTCGAGCGTTATATCGAGGAACGCCAGGCTGGGGTGTATGGCATCTACATCGGTAACGACGACAGCGGCAAGATTCACTTCATCCGCTGATCGTCAGACCCGACACGGATCAAAAATGTGATGTATGCCTGATACCCCTAAGGCACCAGCCCTTCCACGATGATGATCTGCGCCTCGCCCGCCCCTTCACGACGCGCCTTTGCCTCCTGATACTCCGCAGACTCATAACAGGCCAGCGCCTGCTCGTAGCTGTCGAACTCGATCACCACATTACGTTGCCTGGCAGGCCCGCCTTCCATCGCGGCGCTGCGCCCGCCCCTGGCCAGGAAGCGCCCGCCAAACTTCGCGAAGGCCGCAGGCGCGCGCTGGGTGTACTGCGTGTACTGCTCTGCATCGGACACATTTACATGGGCAATCCAGTAAGCCTTCATCGTGACATCCTCTTGCTTGGTTTTGTGGTATACCATAATACATACAACCAATAAATCGAGCAGCCACCATGTCTTTCAACAACATCGCAGACATCATCGAAGACTACCGCCAAGGCAAAATGGTGCTCCTGGTGGACGACGAGGATCGGGAGAACGAAGGCGACCTGTTGCTGCCCGCGGTGTGCTGCACCGCCGAGACTATCAGCTTCATGGCCCGGGAAGCTCGTGGCCTGATTTGCCTGACCCTCACCGACGAACACTGCCAGCGCCTCGGCCTGCAGCAGATGGTGCCGAGCAATGGCAGCGTGTTCAGCACCGCGTTTACCGTGTCCATCGAAGCCGCCACCGGCGTGACTACCGGCATCTCCGCCGCCGACCGGGCGCGCACGGTGGCCGCGGCCGTGAATGCCGATGCGGGGCCGGCCGACATCGTGCAACCGGGGCATATTTTCCCGTTGCGCGCCAAGGATGGCGGCGTGTTGACGCGCGCCGGGCACACCGAAGCCGGTTGCGACCTGGCGCGCCTGGCCGGGCACACACCAGCCTCGGTGATCGTCGAAGTGATGAACGATGACGGCACCATGGCACGTCGCCCTGACCTTGAGGTGTTCGCGCACAAGCATGGGATCAAGATCGGCACCATCGCCGATCTGATCCACTACCGCCTCAGTACCGAGCGCACCGTAGTGCGCATCGGCGAGCGCGACCTGCCCACAGTGCACGGCACGTTCCGCCTGATCACCTTTGAGGACCGCATTGATGGCGGCGTGCACATGGCGATGGTCATGGGGCAGTTACACCGCGACACGCCCGCCCTGGTGCGCGTGCACGTGATCGACCCGCTGCGCGACCTGGTGGGCGCCGAGTATAGCGGCCCCTCCAACTGGACCTTATGGGCCGCCCTGCAACGCGTCGCCGCAGAAGGCAGCGGCGTGGTGGTGGTGCTGGCCAATCATGAATCCTCCCAGGCCCTGCTCGAACGCGTCCCGCAGTTGACCCAGACGCCGCGCCAGTTCAGCCGTTCGCAGTCGCGGATCTATTCGGAAGTCGGCACCGGCGCGCAGATATTGCAGGACCTTGGCGTCTGCAAGCTGCGCCACCTTGGCCCTCCGCTGAAATACGCCGGGCTGACAGGCTACAACCTGGAGGTGGTGGAGAGCATTCCGTTCACCGAATGACGGATAACCGGTAAGGCAAAGTGCTTGCACAAAGCTTGGAATACCATAATATGATATTCCATCGACCGAGTACTTTTGCCAAGTGCGCATGCCAGGGATAGCGCCAGTAACAAGCCTTGGTACGGTCGACTTTTGAGGCTTCGCAATAGAGGCTTCGAGAGACCTACTGCTCCCGATAGGCGGGCATTACCAGGCCCGCTCAATAACAAAACAAATGAGGGCGTGAAAATGGTGTTGAACAAACGTGCAACCGCGATGCTGTTCGCGGGTTTGCTGGCCACGGCCACTCACGCGGCCCTGGCGGCCGAAAGCGTCAATTTCGTGAGCTGGGGCGGTAGCACCCAGGATGCGCAAAAGCAGGCGTGGGCCGATCCTTTCAGCAAGGCCAGCGGGATCACTGTGGTGCAGGACGGTCCCACCGACTATGGCAAGCTCAAGGCCATGGTCGAGAGCGGCAACGTGCAGTGGGACGTGGTAGACGTGGAGGCTGACTTCGCCTTGCGCGCCGCCGCTGAAGGGCTGCTCGAACCCCTGGATTTTTCGGTGATCCAGCGCGACAAGATCGACCCGCGGTTTGTCTCCGACCATGGCGTCGGCTCGTTTTTCTTCTCCTTCGTACTCGGCTACAACGAGGGCAAGCTCGGCGCTGGCAAGCCACAGGACTGGGCCGCGCTGTTCGACACCAAAACCTACCCCGGCAAACGTGCCCTCTACAAATGGCCAAGCCCTGGCGTACTCGAACTGGCGCTGCTGGCTGACGGCGTTCCCGCCGACAAGCTCTACCCCCTGGACCTGGACCGCGCCTTCAAGAAACTCGACACCATCAAGAAAGACATCGTCTGGTGGGGCGGCGGCGCACAGTCCCAGCAACTGCTGGCCTCGGGCGAAGTCAGCATGGGTCAGTTCTGGAACGGCCGCATTCATGCCCTGCAGGAAGATGGCGCACCCGTAGGCGTAAGCTGGAAACAGAATCTGGTGATGGCGGACATCCTGGTCGTGCCTAAAGGCAGCAAAAACAAAGGCGCGGCGATGAAGTTCCTGGCCAGTGCCAGCAGCGCCAAGGGCCAGGCCGACTTCTCTAACCTGACCGCTTATGCACCGGTGAACATCGACAGTGTGCAGCGCCTGGACTCAGTGCTGGCGCCCAACCTGCCGACGGCGTATGCCAAGGACCAGATCACCCTCGATTTCGCCTACTGGGCCAAGAACGGTCCGGCCATTGCGACACGGTGGAATGAATGGCTAGTCAAATGAAAATGACGGCAACCACGCCGACCGGGAGCGCCCTCGGCGTTGCTGGCGCAGTTTCCTGCAAACCAGGTGCGCCATCCCTGGCGCAGCGCTGGCGGGGGTCGAGCAACCTGATCCCGGCGCTGCTGTTCCTCGGCCTGTTCTTCCTCGCGCCGCTGATCGGCCTGTTGCTGCGCGGCGTGCTGGAGCCCGTACCGGGCCTTGGCAACTATGAGCAACTGTTCGCTAACTCGGCATACGCCCGGGTACTGCTCAATACCTTTTCGGTGGCCGGCCTGGTGACCCTGTTCAGCCTGTTGCTGGGCTTCCCGCTGGCCTGGGTGATTACCCTGGTACCACGCGGCTGGGGGCGCTGGATCCTGAACATCGTGCTGCTGTCGATGTGGACCAGCCTGCTCGCCCGCACCTATTCATGGCTGGTATTGCTGCAAGCCTCCGGGGTGATCAACAAGGCACTGATGGCGATGGGCATCATCGACCAGCCGCTGGAGATGGTGCACAACCTGACCGGCGTGGTGATCGGTATGAGCTACATCATGATCCCGTTCATTGTGCTGCCATTGCAGGCAACCATGCAGGCCATCGACCCGATGATCCTGCAGGCCGGCTCCATCTGCGGTGCCAGCCCTTGGACCAACTTCTTCCGGGTGTTCCTGCCGCTGTGCCGACCGGGGTTGTTTTCCGGCGGCTTGATGGTGTTTGTGATGTCCCTCGGTTACTACGTCACCCCGGCGCTGCTCGGCGGCGCGCAGAACATGATGCTGCCTGAGTTCATCATCCAGCAGGTGCAGTCGTTCCTCAACTGGGGCCTGGCGAGTGCCGGCGCCGCATTGCTGATCTTTATCACGCTGGTGCTGTTCTACTTCTACCTGAAGCTTCAGCCGGAATCCCCGGTTGGCGCCAGCAACGCGAGGTAAGCCGTCATGCTCCTGACTTCCAATGCCATGAGCCGCAGGATGCGCCTGGGCCTCTACACCACCACCGGCATGATTGGCCTGTTCTTGCTGTTGCCGATCGTGTTCATCGTGTTGCTGTCGTTCGGCTCGTCCCAATGGCTGGTGTTCCCGCCACCGGGCTGGACGCTGAAATGGTACGGCCAGTTCTTCTCCAATGCCGACTGGATGAACGCGGCGGTAGCGAGCCTCAAGGTTGCGGTACTGACCACCGTGTTCGCCGTGGCGCTGGGCCTGCCCACCGCATTTGCCCTGGTGCGTGGGCGATTTCCTGGCCGCGAGTTGCTCTACGGCCTGTTCACCCTGCCGATGATCGTGCCGTTGGTGATCATCGCGGTGGCGGTGTACGCACTGTTCCTCAAGCTCGGCTATACCGGCACGATGTTCGCCTTTGTAGTGAGCCATGTGATTGTCGCGCTGCCGTTCACCATTATCTCGATCATCAACTCGCTGAAGCTGTTCGACCAATCGATTGAAGATGCGGCGGTGATCTGCGGTGCATCGCGCCTGCAGGCCGTATTCAAGGTGACATTCCCGGCGATTCGCCCGGGAATGGTGGCCGGCGCGTTGTTCGCCTTTCTCGTCTCATGGGACGAAGTGGTGCTCAGCGTGATGATGGCCAGCCCGACCCTGCAAACCCTTCCCGTAAAAATGTGGACCACCCTGCGCCAGGACCTGACGCCTGTGATTGCCGTCGCCTCGACGTTGCTGATCGGCCTCTCGGTGCTCGTCATGGTCATCGCCGCCGCCCTTCGCCGGCGCACAGAAACCCGCGCTTGAGCGCCCAGGAGCAAGACATGAGTGCAGTGATCCAAGATACCGCGCAAAACCATGGCCAACCCCTGGTCAGCTTGCGCAACCTGAACAAGTACTACGGTGAATTTGCCGCCGTGGATAACATCTCGCTGGACATCAAGGACGGCGAATTCCTGACCTTCCTCGGCTCCAGCGGCTCTGGCAAAAGCACCACCCTGTCGATGCTCGCAGGCTTTGAAACGCCAAGCAGCGGCGAGATCCTGGTGAGCGGCCAATCCCTGGTCAATGTGCCGCCGCACAAACGCGACATCGGCATGGTGTTCCAACGTTACTCGCTGTTCCCGCATTTGTCGGTGCGCGACAACATCGCCTTCCCCCTGGCGATTCGCAAACTGGCCAGCGCCGAGCGCGAGAAGCGCGTCGACGCCATGCTCAAGCTGGTGCAGCTTGAGCAATTTGCCCATCGCCGCCCTTCGCAACTCTCCGGCGGCCAGCAGCAACGCGTCGCCATCGCGCGGGCGCTGGTGTACGAGCCGCGCATCCTGCTGATGGACGAACCCCTCGGCGCCCTCGACAAAAAACTGCGTGAAGACCTGCAGGACGAACTGCGCCAATTACATCGGCGCCTGGGCATCACCATCGTCTACGTAACCCACGACCAGGAAGAAGCCATGCGCCTGTCCCAGCGCATCGCGATTTTCAGCCACGGCAAGATTGTCGGCCTGGGCAGTGGCTACAACCTGTACCAGAACCCGCCAAATGCGTTTGTAGCCTCGTTCCTCGGTAACTCCAACTTCCTCAAGCTCAAGGCGCAGGGGAATGCGGTGGCATCGTTTGAAGGCCAATCGCTGTCGATCCGCCTGACCAGCGGCTTGCAAACCGAGCAGGAGGTGCTGTTGATGGTACGCCCGGAAAAAGCCTTGGCGCTGAGTGTCGAGCAAGCTACCGAGCAGGCATTGGCGGCGGGTTGGAATGAGGTGTCAGCGATTGTAGGCGAGGTGCTGTTCCTCGGCGAAAGCCAGACCTGCACCGTGAAAACCCTTGGCGGCACCTCGATGACAGTCAAGGCGTTGTCTGCTGCGGGCATGCCACTCAAGGCCGGCGACCCGGTGCGCGTGCGCTGGGCCACGGCGGATGCTTGCGTCTATACCGCATGGGCTGAAAGCGATCTGAACAAGGCCGCCGGCGCCCATTGAGTCACCCTTGGGCCGCCACAACGTCGGGTTGTGGCGGCCTTTTTTTGCCTGCTAACATTGGACCTGGCCGGATGTCATTGATCATCAAGCCAGCTTGCTACAAGGATACGGCTGCATCGGCAGGCCTTAACTGCAGATAAAAAAATGCCCGGCATTGGCCGGGCATTTCAGTTCATTCGATGATCAGTCGGTATAGCCCAACTTTACCGTCCTCATCTTCCGGCTATGCTCGCGCGTCGCCAGGCAGTAATACAGCGGACACGTCACCACCAACCCCACCAGCCACGACAGGTCTGCGCCCTCTACCAGATTGGCCCATGGCCCCACGTACAGCGACGTATTGGCAAACGGCAGTTGCACGATGATGCCGATGAAATACGCCACGATCGCATGCAGGTTAAAGCGTCCGTAAACCCCGCCGTCCGCCTGAAAGATCGACGCAATGTCATAGGCGCCACGCTTGATGATGTAGAAATCGATCAGGTTGATCGACGCCCACGGCACCAGCACCAATAGCAGCGCAAGGATCAGGCCGATAAATTGCGAGATGAAGTCCGCCGACGCGCCCAATGCCACCACGCAGCATCCGGCCAGCACCACGCTGGACAGCACCACACGCACTTTGATGCCGGGTGTCCACTGGCTGGCGAAGGTTTGGATCGAGGTGATGATCGACAGCACCGCACCATACAGATTCAGGGCGTTGTGGCTGATGATATTGAGCAGAAACAGCACCATCAGGATCGACCCCAGCCAGCCGGTGGCTTGCTTGACCGCGACCATCGCCTCAGTGCCTTCGGGTGTCGCCAGGGCGGCGACCAAGCCAAAGGAGAACGACAAAATGGTGCCGAGAGTGGCCCCCAGGTAGGTGGCGACAAAGGGTCGGGTGATGCCGATATCAGCCGGCAGGTAGCGCGAATAATCGCTGGTATAGGGGGAGAAGCTGATCTGCCAGATCACTCCCAACGACACCGTCGCCAGCCAGCCGGCCGGATTGAAGCCGCCACGGGTGAGGAAGTCTGCCGGCAGGTCGTGGGAAAAAATGTAGAGGAAACCCGCCAGCAATGCGCTGCCCATCACCCAGGTGCCGATGCGGTTCAGGGTATGGATAAAGCGATAGCCGATCACGCCAATGGCCGTGGCGCTGAGCGCGCCGATCAGGATGCTGGCCGGCACCGGTACCGACGGCACGATGCCGACGATGGACTTGCCCGCCAGCACAATGTTGGAGATGAAAAAGCCAATGTAGATCAGGGCCGCGAAGAAAACGATCAGCAGCGCTCCGTAGCGCCCGAACTGACCCCGGCTCTGCACCATCTGCGGGATGCCCATGCGCGGGCCCTGGGCCGACGCGAGGGCAATGACAATACCGCCGAGCATGTGCCCGAGGGCAATCGCCAGCAGCCCCCACACCAGGTTGAGATGGAACACCTGAGTCACCATAGCGCCGGTGACGATGGGCAGCGGTGCAATGTTGGTGCTGAACCATAGGGTGAACAGGTCGCGGGCCTTTCCATGGCGCTCCGCGAGGGGGACGTAATCGACCGTGTGATTCTCGATCAGGGGATCTTGCCGGGACATCTGGGGCATGGAAATGAACTCGCGTTTGTCTGATCTTATAGTTGTTTGACGCCAAACCGGGGGAGCTCTCTGGCCACCCCCATACGAACACCATATTATGGTATTCCAACATTTTCACAAGACTGATCCGTAGTCCTGGCACGCATCTGATCCGCTATTGTGCCACACGGCCCCTCTTCATTCAGCGGGCTAACCCCCGTATTCATTGGCTATAAGACCAAAGGTCAACGTTCATCGGCCGCCTGAAAAAGCCCTTGATTAGATTGTATTACGGTATACCATCAGACCTACAAATCTATAAAATCCGCTTCACCCTACGAGGACCGTCCCATGATCGATGCCGCCATCTACAAACAAGTGATGGGTTCGTTTCCGTCCGGAGTCACCGTGATCACCACGCTCGATGATGACGGGCAGATAGTCGGACTTACCGCCAGTGCGTTCAGCTCGTTGTCCATGGAGCCGGCCCTGGTGCTGTTCTGCCCCAACTACAGTTCCGACTCCTATCCGGTGCTGATCAAGAATCAGCGCTTTGCCATTCATGTGCTGTCCGGTGGGCAGCAAAGCGAAGCCTATGCTTTTGCGCGCAAGGGCAAAGACAAGGCGCAGGGCATCGAATGGACGTTGAGTGAACTGGGCAACCCGATCCTCGCCAATGCCACGGCGGTGATCGAGTGCGAGTTGTGGCGTGAGTATGAAGGCGGTGACCATGCAATCATGGTCGGTGCGGTGAAGAACCTGATCGTGCCCCGGCAGAACGCCGGGCCACTGGTGTATTGCCACGGCAAGATGGGCGCCCTGCCCGCCATTGCCTGATCGTTACCGTTGCAGGCGCCCGGCAGCCCGGGCGCCCACCGGTCAGGTGCGGAAGCGGCTGACCAACTGATTCAACGTCTGAGACAACGTCGTCAATTGCTGCGCATCCTGGCGCGTGGAATCAGCCAGGCTCGCCACCAACTGTGCATCCCCGTGAATCTGGCTGATGTGCCGATTGATGTCTTCAGCCACCTGGTGCTGCTCTTCGGCAGCCGTTGCGATTTGCGTATTCATGTCGCGGATCACGTCCACCGACTCGCGAATCAACCCAAAACTGGCCCGTGCGTCGTTGATCGACACCACCGTTTCCTGGGACACCTCCAGGCTGGCATGCATTTGTTTACCCATCTGATGGGTACGCCGGGCGAGGTTGCCCAGCAGCCCGTCGATCTCGCCGGTGGAGTCCGAAGTACGCTTGGCCAGGGCCCGCACTTCGTCTGCCACCACGGCAAAACCACGCCCCTGTTCACCGGCTCGGGCGGCTTCGATGGCAGCGTTCAGCGCCAGCAGGTTGGTCTGTTCGGCGATGGAGCGGATGGTGCCGAGTATCGACTGGATGTCGTTGCTGTCTTTTTCCAGTTGCTCCATGGACTGGGCGGAGTGGCCGATTTCCTCACTCAGGCGCCCTACGCTGCTCACTGCTGCGTCGATCTGCTGCTGGCCGGTGTGCGCCTGGCGCTGTCCGTTGTCGGCAGAGTCGGCGGCCTGGCTGCAGGAGCGCGCGACTTCATTGGAGGTGGCGACCATCTCATGAAACGCGGTGGACACCATGTCCACGGCCTCCCGTTGGCGTGAGGCGACCTCAGCCATTTCCACCGAGACCTCCATGGCACTCCCCGAACTGCTGTGGATCTGCCCGGCCGCCTGGCCGATGCGCTGGATCAGCGTGCGGATCGCTTCGAGGAACTGGTTGAACCAGCCGGCCAGTTGTGCCGTCTCGTCTCGCCCTTTTACCGGCAGACGCGCCGTCAGGTCTCCTTCGCCCTGGGCGATGCCTTCCAGGCCGCTGGCCACACCACGAATCGGCTTGACGATCAGCCCGGCAAACCAGGCGCCCACCACTGCAAACAACACGGCACACACCAGGGCGATCGCCGCGATCAGCCAGGTCAGGCGCGCCGCGCCGGCCATCACTTCACTTTCCCGTACCACCCCGACAAACCGCCAGCCCAATGCCCTGGACGGCCAGACAAACGCCATGTAGCGCTCGCCTGCCAACTCGACCTGCACCAGGCCCTGCCCAGCCTCGCTCAACTGCCGGTAACCCTCGCCCAACTCACTAAGTTTCTTGAAGTTGTGAGACGGGTCATTCGGGTCCACCAACACGGTGTTATTGGCTTCCATCAACATCAGGTAGCCGCTGTCACCCAGCTTGATCTGTTTGACCAGGTCGGTCAGTTGCTTGAGGGAAACATCGATGTTCACCACCCCGCTCGCGTTGCCCTGGCGGTCATTGAAGCTTCGCACCGTACTGACCAGCACCACGTCATCGGCGGCCCAGTAATACGCCTCGGTGCGAAGGGTCTTGCCCGGTTGCGCCATGGCCGTCTTGTACCAGGGCCGGGTGCGCGGGTCGTAGCTCGCCAGCTTCGGGTCACCCGGCCAGAATACATAGCCGCCATCTTCAGTACCCAGTGACAGGTAGGTGTAGGCCGAATGACTCTTGGCCAGGCCCTCGAACAGCTTGAACAACTGCTGATCGCGCTCGCCGAGTGCGACTTGGGCGGCGTCGCTGGCCAGATAGCGTTTCACATCGCCGTTGATACTTTGCAACTGCGGATGCGCCGCCAGGTAGGCGACGTTCTGACTGATGCCTTCAAAAAACAATTGCATGGCATTGTCGACCTGGCGAATCTCGCGTTCGCTGCCGTCGATAAAGCCGTCCCGTGCCTCATGGCGCACGTTGAGGATGATCATCACTGCCACCAGAATGACTGGCAGGCTGGCGATCACCGCAAAGGCCAGGATCAATTTTTGTTTTATGTTCATCTAGCTCGCCTTCCTTGTGAAGTGAATGTGCGACCGCTGGAGAGAAAAGTTTTGCAGATATTCCGTATTATGGTATACCAACAATCAATCCGCCGAATAGCCTTCATCACTGGCAAGCTTCACATTGGCGAGAGCACCTAAGGGCCCGCAGTCGACAGGCCGATCACAATAGATCCGAGGTAAGCGTCATGAAATTTTCCCTGTTCGTGCACATGGAACGCTGGGATGAAAGTGTCAGCCATCGCCAGTTGTTCGAAGACTTGACCGAACTGACCCTGATGGCGGAAGCCGGTGGTTTCAGCACCGTCTGGATTGGCGAACACCACGCCATGGAATACACCATCTCGCCCAGCCCGATGCCGCTGCTGGCTTACCTCGCGGCCAAAACCACCACCATTCACCTGGGCGCCGGTACCATCATCGCGCCGTTCTGGCACCCACTGCGGGTGGCAGGCGAATGCGCGCTGCTCGACGTGATCAGTAACGGACGCATGGAAGTCGGCCTGGCCCGTGGTGCCTACCAGGTGGAGTTCGACCGCATGGCCGGCGGCATGCCCGCCTCATCCGGCGGCCAGGCGCTGCGCGAGATGGTGCCGGTGGTACGTGCGTTGTGGAAAGGCGACTATGCCCATGACGGCGACATCTGGAAGTTCCCCACCTCCACCAGCGTGCCCAAGCCGATCCAGCAGCCCAACCCGCCGATGTGGATTGCCGCACGCGACCCGGACTCGCATAACTTTGCGGTAGCTAATGGCTGCAACGTGATGGTCACGCCGTTGATGAAGGGCGACGAAGAAGTCCTCGACCTGAAAAATAAATTCCAGGCTGCCCTGGACAACAACCCGGATGTGCCACGCCCACAACTGATGGTGTTGCGTCACACCCACGTGCACGCGGTAGACGACCCTGACGGCTGGAAAGTCGGGGCCAAGGCAATCGCCCGATTCTATCGCACCTTTGATGCCTGGTTCGGCAACAAGACCGTGCCGGTCAACGGCTTCCTTGACCCGAGCCCGGAAGAAAAATTCGCCGGGCGTCCGGAGTTTGAACTGGAAAGCCTGCACAAGACCGCAATGATTGGCACGCCTGAAGAAATCATCCCGCGCATCCAGTACTACCAGGAGCTGGGTGTGGACGAGTTCAGCTTCTGGTGTGATAACAGCTTGCCCCACGCGGAGAAGAAAAAATCCCTTGAGCTGTTTATCAAGCACGTGGTGCCGGCATTTCGCTGAGGGTAATGGCTGAACCGCACACAGCGCCGGCACTTGCCGGCGTTGTTGTTTCGGGTGGCGGGAATGCGGCATGTGCTTCGGGTCGAGGAGATGTATACGATGCCGGACCGGGGTGCTCCGCCCAAAAACCGCTGTGCCCACTGCCCGTATTCCATGTACTCAAAAATGTACTTAAAAAAGTGGCTGGAGACAGATTTCAGTAGTTTTGCGTAGAAACGAAAAAAGACGCCGAAGCGTCTATTCCTTAAATCCCAGGCAAAAAAAAGCCACTCTATTGAGTGGCTTTTTCTTTGTGTTTGGAGCGGGAAACGAGACTCGAACTCGCGACCCCGACCTTGGCAAGGTCGTGCTCTACCAACTGAGCTATTCCCGCGTCTTGGTGATGCGCATTCTATAGAATCCTCATCACCCGTCAACCCCTTGATTCAAAAAAGTTTTATTTCTTTTCAACCTCGGTGCGCAGATGCGGCCAGGCGGCGCGCAAATATTGCAGCATGGACCACAAGGTCAGGCCCGCGGCGATCAGCAGCAAGGCGTAGCCCAGCAATACCCAGAAGGAGAAATCCGATGGGTTGGCCAGCAGGATCACCAGGGCAAGCATCTGCGCCGCGGTTTTCCACTTGCCCATGTTGGACACGGCCACGTGGGCTCGGGCGCCGATTTCGGCCATCCACTCCCGCAGGGCGGAGACCACGATCTCGCGACCGATGATCACGGCCGCCGGCAACGTCAGCCAGAGGTTGCCGTGTTCCTGCACCAGCAGCACCAGGGCGACCGCTACCATCAGTTTGTCGGCCACCGGGTCCAGGAACGCGCCAAACGGCGTGCTCTGTTCCAGGCGACGGGCCAGGTAACCGTCCAGCCAGTCGGTGGCGGCTGCGAAGGCAAACACCGAACTGGATGCCATGTAGCTCCATTCGTACGGCAGGTAAAACAGCAATATGAAAATCGGTATGAGCAGGACGCGTAGTACGGTGATCAGATTAGGGATATTCATCGGCACAACTGGCTACGAGGTGAGAAGGCATTCTACTCGCTGTGCAGATTTGCATAAATCAACTCTGCGAGCTTTTTACTGATACCGGGAGCTTTGGCTATTTCTTCGATGCTGGCACGGGACAGCTCCTGCAAGCCACCAAAATGTTTTAACAAGTCCCGCCGCCGTGTCGGCCCGACCCCTGCCACCCCTTCCAGGGTTGAGGTACGCCGGGTTTTGCCACGTCGGGCACGGTGGCCGGTGATGGCGAAACGGTGGGCTTCGTCGCGGATCTGCTGGATAAGGTGCAGCGCCGGGGAGTCGCCCTTCAAGGTGAACTCATGGGCTGCATCATTCAAGTACAAGGTTTCAAAACCGGCCTTGCGGGTGGCACCCTTGGCCACGCCGAGCAGGATCAGGTCGGGTACCGCCAGTTCGTTGAGTACGTCGCGGGCCATGGACAGCTGGCCCTTGCCACCATCCACCAGCAGGATGTCCGGCAGCTTGCCCTCGCCGTCCTTCAGTTTGCTGAAGCGACGGGTCAGGGCCTGGTGCATGGCGGCATAGTCATCGCCCGGAGTAACGCCTTCGATGTTGTAGCGCCGGTAATCGGACTTGATCGGCCCTTCCGGCCCGAACACCACGCAGGAAGCCACGGTGGCCTCGCCGCTGGAGTGGCTGATGTCGTAGCACTCCAGGCGCTGGGGCGGCTCGTCGAGCTTGAGGACTTCGGCCAGGGCGTCAAACCGCGCGGCGACGTGCTGGCGGTTGGCCAGGCGTGCGCCCAGGGCCTGTTCGGCGTTGGTCACGGCCAACTGCTGCCAGCGCGCACGGGTGCCGCGCACGCGGTGGCTGATGTCCAGCTCGCGGCCACGCAGTTCGTGAATCGCTTCGATCAGCGCCGGGAAGTCCTCGTGCACCACGTTGACGATCAGTTCGCTCGGCAGGTCGCGCTCGGGGCTGCTGACGTAGTACTGGCCGAGGAACGCCGCCATGACTTCGGCGACCTCCTCTTCTATACCGGTCTGGGGGAAGAAGTTCTTGCTGCCCAGCACCCGGCCGCCGCGCACGCTGATCAGGTGCACACAGGCGCCGCCCGGGTTGACGAAGGCGGCGATGACGTCGACGTCACCGGTGCCGCCCTCCATGCTCTGCTGGTCCTGCACGCGACGCAGCAGGGAGATCTGGTCGCGTAGCTCTGCGGCGCGCTCGAAATCCAGGGTGCTGGCCGCTTGCTCCATGGCGCCGGACAGCTCATCGGCCAGGGCATTGCTGCGGCCTTCGAGGAACATCACCGAGTGACGCACGTCCTCGGCATATTCCGCAGGCTCAACCAGGCCCACGCACGGCGCCTTGCAGCGCTTGATCTGGTACTGCAGGCACGGGCGGTTGCGGTTCTTGTAGAAACTGTCTTCGCACTGGCGCACGAAAAACGCCTTTTGCAGCAGGCTCAGGCTTTCGCGGATGGCGCCGGCGCTGGGGTAAGGCCCGAAGTACTTGCCCTTCTGCTTCTTGGCGCCGCGATGGATGCTCAGGCGCGGAAAGTCGCCGTCCGAGAGAAACACGTACGGGTAGGACTTATCGTCACGCAGCAGGATGTTGTAGGGCGGCCGCCATTCCTTGATCAGCGTCTGCTCAAGCAGCAGCGCCTCGGTTTCATTGGCGGTGATGGTGGTTTCCACCTGGGCGATACGCGCCACCAGCGCCGCGGTCTTCGGCGCCAGGCCCGTCTTGCGGAAGTAACTCGCCAGGCGGCTTTTCAGGTTCTTGGCTTTACCGACGTAGAGCAGGCGCGCTTCGCTGTCGAACATGCGATACACGCCAGGACGGCCACTGCAGGTTGCAAGGAACGCACTCGGATCGAACAGCACTTTAATTTCAGAGGCTGTCATTTCAGGCGCTGGCATCTACCATGCCGTGGCGTACCGCCAGCAGGGTCAATTCAACATCACTGCTGATGGAAAGCTTTTCGAAAATCCGATAACGGTAGGTGTTCACGGTTTTCGGCGACAGGCACAGCTTGTCGGAAATCGACTGGACTTTCTGACAGCCGACAATCATCAGGGCGATCTGGATTTCCCGCTCCGACAGCGCATCGAACGGCGAGTCGCTGGTGGGCTGGAACGACTTGATCGCCAGCTGCTGGGCAATCTGCGGGCTGATGTAGCGTTGGCCGGCAAATACCAGGCGAATGGCCTGGACCATTTCCGCCAATCCCGCGCCCTTGGTCAGATAGCCGGCAGCGCCCGCTTGTAGCAACCGTGTAGGAAAAGGATCTTCCTCACACACGGTCACTACCACGACTTTGATATCCGGATGGCTGCGCAACAACTTCGTAGTGGCGCCAAGACCGCCGATCCCGGGCATCTTAACGTCCATCAAAACCACATCGGGCTTCAACTCCCGGGCCTTGATCAGGGATTCCTCCCCTGACTCGGCCTGGCCGACTACTTGCAGGCCATCGATGTCAGCCAGCATTCGTGTAATGCCTGTACGAACGAGATCATGGTCATCGACTACTAGCACCCTAATCAAGCAGACACCTCGCGATATGGTCTTATAGGTTGCTGAACACCTTAGCAAAAAACCACGGCGCAGACCTAGCTGCAAGCGTCATATATATAGAGTTTCAATGCACAACGGGCCGCCGCCGAATGGCGGACGGCTCAATTTCCTGGGTAAAAGGTCAGGAATCCGGGGCCGATGACCGGTTTTTTCCATTGGTGGTGAGTGAATGCTCGGCCAGGGTAGAAGTCAGGCGATGGATTGCGTCCTGGTCTTCCTTGAACATCGCACGGTAGTTCCCCAGCACTTTCTCCTCGACCTGGCTCAGGTTTTCAAGTTGGGTCGGCGTTGGATTGCCGGTCAACACGTACAGGATATCGACACCTCTTTCTGCCACGCGGGACAAGTAATCAGCCTTTGGCGCGCGTCCGCCATTTTCATATTTACCCTGTGCGTTCGCCTCTACACCTCCTATTTCACCAAAAGTTTTCTGCGACAGACCAAGCCGCTCTCTTTCTTGCCTTAACCGGAAACCGATTCCACTCATTTGGATGTATGATCCTATTTGGCACACCCCTAGAGGTGACACACTCATCTCGTTTTACACAAACTTGAACGGTTTTGAACTATGCCCGGTATTCGCACTGCTGCACAAGCCAAGGCCTGGCTGGAACATCAAGGTAAGTCTGTTCAAGCGTTCGCCCGGGAACATGGCGTGGACCCGGCAACCACTTATCAAGTGCTCGCTGGGCGCAAAAAGGGACGGCGTGGAGAAGCCCACAAGGTGGCGGTCCTGTTGGGCATGAAGGACGGAATCATCCCGGTTGAGGGCGAAACCGTGAGACAAGAGCAGGAAGTCATTTCTTGAAGTGAGTATGCGCTTATTAAAACCAAGTGCCTGTTTTCCTCGAACTGGCAGTACTCGCACCCGATCACGGCCGGCAATTGCGCTCCATGCGCCAGAAGCAATCCTCCGCTCCAACGATTTCCAGGCCCTTGCGTTGATACAGCCGTCGCGCCGGGTTGGTCTTGAAAACGGTCAACCGTAAAAGGCACAGCCCTTGCGCGCGCGCCTTGTACACCATCTGCTCGATAACCCAGCCGCCAGCCCCTTGATGACGAAACGCCTCAAGGATGTGCAGTTCGCGGATATACAGTGCCTTGGGGTCACGACTGATGCTGATGAAACCCAGCACCTCGTTATCGCGACAGATCAGCCAGTTTTCTCGTCCGGCCCAGGCGGTATCGAAACCGGCATCGGACCACGACAAGTCGTATTGGCGATAATAATTACCCATGGCCTGGTGGGTCAGGGTCCGGGCGAAGGCCAGGTGTTGGCTGGTCGCGGCCTGCAGTTGAAACGCCATGTGCCTGAACTCCCTAGATTGCCACCTGTTCTCCCTGCCACTGGCCGACGGTGTCGCGTCGTGCAATCACCAGCGTATCGCCTACACCCGGGCTAGCCGCGATCAAACCACCGTCGGCGCCCCAGATTGCGCTGCGCCCGGCGCAGGCCCAGCCACCGGATGGACCGCCGTGGTTGGCCATCAGCACCAGCATCCGGTGCTCGGCGGCATAGCCCTGTAGCAAGGCGGTGTCCGGCGCGTAGCCGCCTTCGCTGATCAGCACACCCGCAGCGTAGATGTTCGCCCCGTCCTCGGCAGCCTGTCGAGGGTGGCTGGCGTGGGAAAAATCCGCGCATACCGCCAGGGCGATCCGGTCGTCCCCCCATTCAAGGGCCGCCCCGCCCTGCCCCGCAGCAAACGCCACGTCTTCACCGGGATGCAGATGCTGCTTGGTATAGACCGCCACCGAGCCATCCGGCCCCAGCACCAGCGCACCGATCAACACCTCACTGGCGCCCCCCAGGCGAATCGGCATGCCCACCACCGCGGTGATGCGCAACTCACGGGCCATCTCCCGCAGCGGCGCCAGCGCTTCATCGCCGGGCGCGATCGCCAGCCCGGCGGCCAGTGACGGTTCATAGCCGGTCAGGGACAGTTCCGGAAACACCAGCAACTGCACGCCGTGCTCCGCCGCCACGCGCATGAAAGCCAAGTGACGCGCGATATTTCCGGGTACGTCGCCCGCAATGGAAATGGATTGGGCAGCAGCAATCGTCAAGGCCGTCATGGTCGCATCCAGGCAATCATCGTGAAGTCCGTGCAGCATATCGACACTGGGGTCATAGCCGTAAGTACCCAACCTCAATAGAAATTACTGATTGAATCCACCCGCTCGCCTCAGTTAAGCTCCCCCCATCATTTGGAGACACACCATGTTGCAACTCACCCACACCCAGGTTTGCCCTGCTGCCAGCGCCCAGCGCTCGGTCGTGGCTGCCCGCGTGAGCGGTTTGAGCGCACTGGTCAGCTTTTATTTTGGGTATTGGTTTAGCCACTGGCGCGCCTGATACCTGAAATCGGCGCCCACTACTCAAGGGGTCGCCTACCAGAGAAATCTAACCCCCGGTCGGCTCCCCGACCGGGGGTTTTGTTTTTTCAGCCCTTATTATTTTTGCCACACACCGAACACTTAAAGGACTCACGCCATGAACTACGCCACCTATTACCGCTACGACACCTCCACCGCCTGGCGATTTAGCAAGCTCCGTTCGGGACAGCCTGCCGCCTCCGATCGGTCACCTATTGGTGGCAAGCCAACACACGTAGCCAATACGGCCAATTGTCGAACACCCCAGTAGGGCAGAGCGTGCGGGAACAGCCCGCCGCTTGCCCAGGAAGCCCGAATATGAACGCCTCGATCGCCGCTCTGCCTGTTTCAACCCTGTCCTGCGCCAATGAAGCGCTGACCCAGCGTTTGCCCAGTGCCCTTGAGCTCAAGCACCAACTGCCGCTGAGCCCATTCCTCAACGAACAGATCCACGCCCATCGCCAAGCCGTGCGCGCCATCCTCAAGGGTGAAGACTCACGCCTGCTGGTGATTGTCGGCCCGTGCTCGATCCACGACCCGGAATCGGCCATGGAATACGCGCGCAACCTGAAAAAACTGGCCCATGAAGTCAGTGACCAGATGCTGCTGGTGATCCGCGCCTACGTCGAAAAACCCCGCACCACCATCGGCTGGAAAGGCCTGGCGTACGACCCGCGCCTGGATGGCAGTGATGACATGGCCGCCGGCCTGACCCTGTCCCGGGAACTGATGCGTGAAATGCTGCGCCTGGGCCTGCCGGTGGCCACCGAGCTGCTGCAACCGATGGCTGCCGGCTACTTCGATGACCTGCTGAGCTGGGTCGCCATTGGCGCGCGCACCACCGAATCGCAGATTCATCGCGAAATGGCCAGCGGCCTCGGCATGCCCGTCGGCTTCAAGAACGGCACCGACGGCGGCGTGGCCATCGCCTGTGACGCCATGCGCTCCGCCGCTCACCCGCACCGTCACTTTGGTGTCGACAGCCAGGGCCATCCGGCGATCATCCAGACCCCGGGCAACCCCGACACTCACCTCGTGTTGCGCGGCGGCCATCGTGGGCCGAACTACGATCGCCAGAGCGTGGCCCAGGTTCACGCCGACCTTGCCAAGAGCAAAGTCGCGCCGCGGATCATGGTCGACTGCAGCCACGCCAACAGCGGCAAAGACCCGCTGCGCCAACCGGCGGTGTTCAACGACGTGCTGGAGCAGCGCCTGCAGGGCGACACCTCGCTGATCGGCATGATGATCGAGAGCCACCTGTTCGAAGGCTGCCAGCCATTGAGCCCGTCGATGAAATACGGCGTGTCGATCACCGATGGCTGCCTGGGCTGGGACGGCACGGAACAGCTGCTACGCAGCGCTGCCGAACGGTTGCGGGCACACAATCGCGCCTGACAAATGAAGACCAAATGTGGGAGCGAGCTTGCTCGCGAATGCGGTGGTTCAGCCAGCACATGCATCAACTGGCACACCGCTTTCGCGAGCAAGCCCGCTCCCACACTGGATCTTCATTCACTTGACTAAAGTGGATAAAGAGCCTCATCAAACTGCGCCAACTTCGGAAACACCAACGGCTGGTCATCCGCCAGCCCTTCCAGCCGCTGCTGGTAATTGCGCAGAAAATCCTGCCGGGCCTCGGCGCTGATATACGGCACATGCCACGCCACAAACGGCTCCAGCACTTCAAACCCGACATACGCCAGCGTGCCACGCAGGATCGGCCGCAGCATGTCCTCCAATGGCCCGTGAATCGCACCCTCGCCAAACATATGCTCGCGCCCGCCAAGGGTGACCGTGACCAGCGCTTTCTTGCCGGCGAGCCCGCCCTGATCATAAAACCGCTTGCCGCCGTAGCACACGCCCGACACCAGCACCCGGTCAATCCAGCCCTTGAGCATCGCGGGCGCCGAGAACCAGAAGATCGGGAAGTTGAGGATCAGCAGATCGGCCCACAGCAGCTTGTCCAACTCCTGCCGGATATCCGCCGCGATGGATTGGCTTTTCACCCCCAGGCGCTGCTCCAGGGCATACACCAGGTAGTCGGGGTTCTCCCGCGAGGTGAAGTCCGAGGCGCTGGCTACGGGATTCCAGTTCATCGCGTACAAATCACTGACCTGCACCTCATGCCCCTGCGCTTGCAGGGTAGCCGTGGCCTGGTCACGCAAGGCCGCGGTAAACGACTGCGGCTCGGGATGGGCGTGGACAATCAACACCTTCATAAAAACTCCTCAAGAAGTAAGCGCGGCCCGTTTGGCCAGCAAATGGTCGAGCCAGTCGGGGTCCATTTCCGGCTCCGATGAAAACAGCAGGCCGGTGTAGTCCTGATACGGCGGGGTGAAGATCGCGCTGCGGCTGCCCTGGTCCACCACTCTGCCCCGCTGCATCACCACCACTTCGTCGGCAATGGCGCGCACCGTGGCGACGTCGTGGGTGATAAACAGGTAGGCCACGCCCAACTGCTGCTGAATGCGGTTGAGCAGTTTCAGCACGCCCTCGGCCACTAACTGATCCAGGGCCGAGGTCACTTCGTCGCAGATGATCAATTGTGGGTCGGCCGCCAGGGCGCGAGCGATGCAGATACGTTGCTTCTGGCCGCCGGACAGCTCACGGGGCTGACGCTCCATGAAGGTGGCCGGGTCCAGCTCGATCATCTCCAGCAACTCGGCGACTCGGGCGCGCATGGCCTTGCCCTTGAGGCCGAGGTAGAAGGTCAGTGGCCGGCCAATGATGTCGACGATGCGCTGGCGCGGGTTCAGCGCGGTATCGGGGATCTGGTAGATCATCTGGATCCGTCGCAACTGCTCCTTGCTGCGCCGACGAAAGTCCGCCGGCAACGCTTCACCGTCATACAGCACCTGCCCCGCCGTAGCCGGCAGCAACCCGGTAATCAAGCGTGCGGTGGAGCTTTTGCCGCTGCCGGACTCACCGATCACCGCCAACGTCTGGCCGCGATGCAAGCTCATCGACACGTCATGCAGCACCGGCTGATGCCCGTAGCTGGCGCACACCTGACGCACTTCCAGCAACGGCATCTGCTGCTGGGGACAGGCCTTGGGCTCGGTGCGAAAGCTGCGCACCGCCCACAGGGACTTGGTGTAGTCCTGCTGCGGGGCGCTGAGCATGGTGCGGGTCTCGGCCTCCTCCACCAGCTTGCCGTGGCGCAGCACCATGATGCGGTCGGCCATCTGCGCGACCACCGCCAGGTCATGACTGATATACAGCGCGGCACTGCCGAAGGTTTTCACCGCATCGCGAATCGCCGCCAGCACTTCGATCTGGGTGGTGACGTCGAGGGCGGTGGTGGGTTCGTCGAAGATGATCAGGTCCGGGTGACAGGCCATCGCCATGGCGGTCATCACCCGTTGCAGTTGCCCGCCGGAGACCTGATGCGGATAACGCTGGCCGATGGTTTCCGGATTGGGCAGGCGCAGCACGCGGTACAACTCCACCGCCTCGCGTTCAGCCTGGGCGCGGCTGATGCCACCGTTGATCACGGCGGTTTCCACATGCTGGTCAATCAGCCGGTGGGCCGGGTTGAACGACGCGGCAGCGCTTTGCGCCACGTAGGCAATCCGCAGTCCTCGAAGCTTGCGCAAGGCTTCGGGTTTGGCCTGCAACAGTTGAATGCCGTCAAAGCACACCGAGCCACCGGTGATGCGGCAACCGTCGCGGGCAAAGCCCATGGCCGCCAGGCCCAGGGTTGATTTACCCGCGCCAGACTCACCAATCAGCCCCAGTACCTCACCCCGTTGCAACGTCAGGTCGATACCCTTGATCAACGGATGCCAGGCGTCTTCGTAATGCCCTTCAATCTGCAGGTTGCGGATTTCCAGCAGTGGCTTGTCCATCCTCAACACTCCTTCAGGCCGCTGGATTTATGCAGCATCCAGTCGACGACAAAATTCACGCTGACGGTGATCAACGCCACCGCCAGGGCCGGCAGCAACGGGCTGATGTCGCCGAAGGTAATCAGCACCGCATTGTCGCGGACCATGCTGCCCCAATCGGCGGTGGGCGGTTGAATGCCCAGGCCAAGGAACGACAGCGCGCTGATAAACAAAAACACGAAGCAAAAGCGCAGGCCGAACTCGGCAATCAGCGGCGCGGCGGCGTTGGGCAGCACTTCCCGGGTGACCAGCCACCAGAGCCCTTCCCCACGCAAGCGCGCGGCTTCGACAAAATCCTGCACCACCACGGTCATCGCCACAGCACGGGACAGGCGAAACACCCGGGTCGAGTCCAGCAGTGCAATCACCAACACCAGGGAGGTGGCATTGGTGCCCACCACGCTGAGAATCAGCAAGGCGAAGATCAGCTGCGGGATCGCCATCAGAATGTCCACCACCCGCGACAACCCTTGATCGACCCAGCCGCCCTTGATCGCCGCAATCAAGCCGCTCAAGCCACCCAGTAAAAACGCCAGCACCGTCGTCAAAAAAGCGATGCCCAGGGTGTTGCGCGCGCCATACACCAGGCGGCTGAACATGTCCCGCCCAAGGTTATCGGTGCCCAGCAGGAACTGGCCGCTCCAGGGCGCAAACCCGTCACCCACCACCTGGGTTTCCCCGTAAGGTGCGAGCACCGGCGCAAATAACGCCACCAGCACGTACAGCACGATGACCAGCAGGCCGAACTTCGCGCTCAATGGCGCCCGGGCCAGTTGTGTGAGAAGGCTCATGGTCTACCCCTTGGGATGCATCAGGCGTGGGTTGGTGGCGATGGACAGCACATCGGCGCCGGTATTGAGCAGGATGTAGGTGGCGGCAAAGATCAGGCTGCACGCCTGCACCACCGGGATATCGCGCTTGGACACCGAGTCCACCAGCAACTGGCCGAGGCCCGGGTAGACAAACACCACCTCCACCACCACTACGCCCACCACCAGGTACGCGAGGTTGAGCGCGATCACGTTGACGATCGGCGCCAGGGCATTGGGCAACGCGTGGCGCCAGATAATCCGCGACTGGCTGATGCCCTTGAGCCGGGCCATTTCGATATACGGGCTGGCCAGCAGGTTGATCAGCGAGGCGCGGGTCATGCGCATCATCTGCGCGATCACCACCAGGCTCAGGGTGGCCACCGGCAACACCGAACGTTCGAGAATGGTGGCGAATGAGGCATCCGGCGCCAGGTTGGATAGGCTGGGAAACCAGCCCAGCTTGACCGAAAACACCAGGATCAGCAGGTAGGCGACGAAGAACTCCGGGAACGACACCGCACTCAGGGCCGAGGTGTTGAGCAGGCGGTCGAACCAGCTGTTGCGGTACAGCGCGGCGAGCATCCCCAGCACCAGCGCCAGGGGCACCGAGACCAACGCCGCCAGTGCCGCCAGGCGCAAGGTGTTGCCCAGGCGTGCGCCGATCAGTTCAGCGATGGGCCGCTGGTTGGCCAGGGAAGCGCCGAGGTCGCCGTGCAGGAGGCGCAGCAGCCATTGCACGAACCGGCTCAGGGGCGGCAGGTCCAGGCCCAGTTGGGCGCGAAAGGCGGCGACGGTTTCCGGCGTGGCGGACTGGCCGAGCATGGCCTGGGCGATATCACCGGGGAGCATGCCGACCGCCAGGAAGATGATCACCGAGACGGCGAACAACGACAGCAGGCCAAGGGCGAGGCGTTGGAGTACCAGTTTGAATAGGCTATTCATGTTCGGTTCTCATGAGTGGGGCATGTTCTCGAAGGCGACACAGGACCAATGTGGGAGCGGGCTTGCTCGCGAAAGCGGTGTGTCCGCCAACACAAACAAAGAACGACCCACCGCATTCGCGAGCAAACCCACCCCCACAACTGACTTGTGGCGTTTCTGAAATCTTCACGCCTGCCACCATCGCTCGATCAACCGCAACCCATCCAGTTCCCCATACGGCGCCGTCAGCGGTCCATGGCTGACGCGGTTCGAGCGGGCCGCCACGGAGCTGGCGAACAACGGCACAATCGCCCCGCCGTCGTCCCGGCACAGGCTCTGCATTTCGTTGTACATCTCCTGGCGCAGCGGCGCGTTCATCTCACCTCGCGCTGCGTTGAGCAACTGGTTGAAGCGGTCGTTATCCCAATGGGTTTCGTTCCACGCCGCCCCCTTGGCGTAGCCGATGCTGAACATGCGGTCGGCAGTCAGGCTGCTGTACCAGAACGAGGTGGTGAACGGCTGCTTCATCCAGATGTTGGAGAAATAGCCATCCGCCGGCTCGCGCACCACGTCGATATCAATCCCGGCCTGGCGCGCCTGCTCCTTGAACAGCACCGAAGCATCCACCGCGCCGGTGTAGGCGGCATCGGAAGCTTGCAGGCGCACCTTCAGCGACTCCACACCGGCCTTGCGCAGGTAGAATCGCGACTTGTCCGGGTCGTAGGTGCGCTGCTCCAGATCGGCGTTGATGAAACGGCTGCCGGGCTGGATCGGATGGTCGTTGCCCACCAGGCCATAGCCATGCAGCACCGAGGCCAGCAGGGTTTCGCGGTTGATCGCATGCTTCATCGCCATGCGGATGTCGTTGTTCTTGAACTCGTTGCTGTCGCACAACATCGGGAAGGTGTAGTGCTGGGCGCCCTTGGTTTCTTCGATGACCAGCGTGGGATTGCGCTTGAGCAGGGCTACGGTTTTCAGGTCGACCTTGTTGATCACGTCGACTTGCCCGGTGACCAGCGCATTGACCCGCGCTGCGCCGTCGGCAATCGCCAACAGCTCGGCGCTGGCGAAGTGTGCCCTGCCCGGCTTCCAGTAATCCGGGTTGCGCTCCAGGTCCATGCGTACGCCCGGCTCGAAGCTTTTCAGGCGATAACCGCTGGTGCCGATCCCGGCCTGCCAGTCGGCGGCGCCGTCCTTGGCGGGCATGATCACCAGGTGGTAATCGGCGACCACATAGGCGAAATCGGCATTGCCCGAGTGCAATTCGAACACCACTGCATCGCTGCCCTTGGCGCTGACACTGGCCACATCGCCGATCACCGTCTTGGCCGCCGAGGTGGAGTTGGCTGCCAGGTGATGGTTGATCGAGGCCACCACGTCGTCAGCGGTCAGGCTTTTGCCGTTATGGAAGGTCACGCCCTGGCGCAGCTTGAAGGTCCAGGTGCGCGCGTCGGGCGTCGACTCGAAGCTTTCGGCCAATTCGGGGATGGCGCTGCCGTCCACCGCGATTTCCGTGAGGGTGTTGTACACCGCCGAAAAGCCGACGAAGGTGAAGGTGTCTACCCAGGATCCCGGGTCGCGGGAGTCGGTGGTGCTGCCGCCGGCCAGGCCCATGCGCAACACGCCGCCCGGCTTGGGCGTGGCCTCCTCGGCAAAGGCCTGCAGCGGCAGGCCCATGGAAAACGCGGCGGCCACGGCACCGGCTACGGCGCTGTGCTTGAGGAAGTCCCGCCGGTGCATCGCTTGAGTCATTTTGTTGTTGTTTTCGCTCATGGTGTTGCTCCTCTAAAGGTTCACACAGGCATGCTTCAACTCGATCAAGGTCACGCCGTTGCGCTTGAAACCGTTACGCAAATCCGTCTGCAGCTCATCCAGGTTCTGTGGCTCGCTGACCGTGCAGCCGAACGCCCGCGCCAGGGCGGCGAAGTCCGGGTTGCGCGGCAGTACGCCGATGGGTTCGATGTCCAGGTTCAGCATGTCGTCGCGAATCTGCCCCAGGGCGTCGTTGTTCCAGAGCAACACCACCAGCGGGCTGTCCAGTTCTTCCACGGCCGTGGCCAGTTCCTGGGCGGTGTAGAGAAAGCCGCCGTCGCCCACCAGCACCAGGCCGGGCCGTTGCGGTGCGCCGAACTTGGCGCCGATACCGGCCGGCAGGCCATAGCCCAGGGTGCCGTAGCCGGTGGGATGCAGCCAACTACGGGTGGCGTTGCTGGGAAAGGCGTAGTTGCCGGTGTAGGCCAGTTGGGTCATGTCACTGCTGATGAAGGCATTGGCGGGCAACTCGGCGGCGACGCGGTCGAGAATCGCCTGGTGAATCCGTTGCAACGGACCATGGCCGCTGCTGACTGCCTGGTGTAACGTCGCGACCGCAGCGGTGGCGGCATCCGCGTTGCGCGGCGTGGCTGGCAAGCGTTCCAGCAAAGCCAGCGTCGTTTGCTGGGCATCACCGTGCAACGCGACGGCGCAAGGATAGAAATCGTTGAACTTGCGCGGGTCGATATCCACCCGCAGCAGCTCGCCATTAATCGGCAGGCGTTCACGCCAGAAGTCGGTATCGGCCATTTCGGTGCCGATGGCCAACACCACATCCGCCTCGGCGATGAGCTGCCAGCCGGGCTCGATGCACAAGGTCGAACCGGCGTTCAACGGATGCTCCACCGGCAACAACCCCTTGCCGGCGACACTGCTGAAAAACGGCGCCGCCAGTTGTGTGCTCAAGCGCTGCAAGGCCTCGGCCGCCAACAGTGCGCCGCCACCGGCAATGATCATTGGCCGCTTAGCCGCAGCCAGTTTCGCCACGGCCTGATCGAGGCTTTCAGCCGATGGCAGACCTCGCCCGGGACGGCACACCACCTCATGGCTCCAGTCGCGCTTGATCGGCGCCGACAGCACATCCAGCGGCACCGAAATATGCACCGGCCGCGGTCGCTCACTGTCGAACACCGCGTAGGCCCGCGCGATCAACTCCGGCAAATCCTCGGCACTCAACGCCACCGCTGAAAACGCAGTGATGGGCGCGGTCATCGCCCGCTGGTCCTGGGTTTCATGCAGGCAGCCCCAGCCTTTGCCGAGGCTGGCGGTGTGGTTGACGCTGGAAATCACCAGCAGCGGAATCGAGTCGGCATACGCCTGGCCGATCGCCGTCGCGGCGTTGGTCACCCCCGGCCCGGTGATGATGAAACACACCCCCGGCTTGCCGCTGACCCGCGCATAACCGTCGGCCATAAAGCCGGCGCCCTGCTCGTGGCGCGTCAGTACGTGGCGAATGCCGCTGCCCGGCAAGCCGCGATACAGCTCCAGCGTGTGCACGCCGGGAATCCCGAACACCGTGTCGACACCATAGTTGGCCAGCAATCGCACCAGGGCCTGGCCGCCCGTCAAGGTTTTGCTTTGCATTGTCATCTCCTTCACGCCTGGGCGAGACGGATCAATGCATCGACCGCCGTGGCGCCCCGGGCATTGACCAGCAATGGGTTTACATCGAGTTCCAGCAACTGCCCGGCGTTGGCGCAGGCGTAGTCGGCCACCGCACGAATCGCCGCCACCAGGGCTTCCATGTCGGCCACTTCGCGTCCGCGAAAGCCTTGCAGCAATGCGGCGCTGCGCAGGCTGAGCAAGGCGTTGCGGATTGCGTCGTCGGTGGTCGGCAACAGCAGGCTGCGGCTGTCCTTGAGCAACTCCACGAGGATTCCACCGGCGCCGATCACCAGCGCCAGGCCGAAGTCGTTTTCGCGCTTGATGCCGACAATCAGCTCGGCCAGCGGCGGCGTAGCCATGGACTCCAGCAGCAGATGATCGAAAGGTACATCCGGCGCATAGGCCGCGATCCGCTCACGCATATGGGCCAGGGCGGCAGTCAAGGCGAAACCGTCCTGCAGGTTGAGCGCCACGGCGCCGGCTTCGGTTTTATGCGGCAAGTCGGCACTGACGGCCTTGAGTACCAGCGGGTAACCCAGCACTTTGGCATCGGCTATGGCCCGCTCGGGAGTGCTCAAGACACCGGCTGGCGTGGTCAGGCCGAAAGCCCGTAAAGCCTGCTTGGAATCCCACTCATCAAGCGACTGTCCGTGTTGCTCAAGCGCTTGCGGGCACAGCGGCACCAGTATCGACTCACCCCGCGCCAACAACGCCCGGCGATTGTTTTGATAGTCGGCAATCCGGCCCCAGGCCGCCAGCGCATCTTCCACGCCTTGCAACGCGGCAACGCCCTGGGCATGCAGACGCTCGCGAGCGTGGGCCGGGAGCAATTCGGGAAATGCCGAGGTGACAAAGCCAGTCTTGCCGTGGCGAGTCAGCGCACTGCAAAACAGCTCCAGCAGCAGGTCGCACTCCTTGCGCTCACCGGTAAATTCCGCCGGGTAGTCGAGCACCAGCATTGCCGCATCCGCTTCGGTGCGCAGTGCCGTGTCGAGCATCGTATTAAGCGCGTCGCTGTTGCCCCAGATGGCCGTGGTGAAATCCAGCGGGTTGACCAGATTGGCGTAGCTGGGCAGCACCTGCGCCAACTCTTCACGCTGGCCTTCGTCGAGCTTCGGCAGGCTCAAATCGTTGCGCTCGGCGTAGTCGGCAATCAACCCGGCATCACCACCGGAACAGGCCAGGGCGATCAGGCTGTTGCCCGCCGGCAGATTACCGCAGGCCGCCGCTTTCAGGGTCTCGACAAAACTCACCGGCCCGCTGACCCGGATCACACCCAGGCGCGCGAACAGACTGTCGTACAGCGCATCGGAACCCGACAACGAACTGGTATGACTCAAAGCCAACTCGGCGCCGATCTGTGACACCCCGGTTTTCAGGGCGATTATCGGAATGCCTTTCTCCAGGGCCTTGTGGGCCGCACGGGCGAACCCCGGCACATTCTTCAAGCCTTCCAGGTGCAAGCCAATCGCTGTAACGCGCGGCTCGTCGAGCAGCACGTCCATCAACTCGGCAACCCCCAACTGCGCCTGGTTGCCCACCGACGCCATATAGGCCACCGGCAGCGAACGGTCGCTCATGGACAGGTTGTAGGCAAAGTTGCCGCTCTGGGTCAGCACCGCAACGCCCTTCTCGACCGGCTTGCCGCCATGGGCCACCGGCCACAACGCCGAGCTGTGCAGGTAATCCAGCAGGCCATAGCAATTGGGGCCCAGCAGTGCCATCTCGCCAGCGGCCTTGAGCAGTTGTTGCTGCAAGGCTTGGCCCTCGGCGCCGGTTTCGGCAAACCCGGAGGCGTAGCAGATGGCGCCACCGGTGCCAATGGCCGCCAGTTCGGCGACACAGGTCAGGGTCAGCTCGCGATTGGTAGCGATAAACACCGCGTCCGGACCGCACGGCAAATCGGCCACGCGACGTACGCAGGGAACGCCATCGAGGCTGTCATGTTGCGGGTTGACCAGCCACATCTGGCCGGCAAAACCACCCTCGGCGCAGCGCTTGAGGGCACGGGCCATGCTGCGCCCACCGACGAATGCCAGGTGACGGGGCGCCAGCAGGCGCTTGAGATTGTCGCGAATAGCCTGGGACATAAGCGTTCTCCGACCCGATCAACGCAACAGTGGCCGCAACAGTTCGCGGGCAATAATGTGGCGCTGGATTTCCGAAGTGCCTTCCCAGATCCGCTCGATCCGCGCGTTGCGCCAGATGCGCTCCACCGGGCCTTCGTCCATCAAACCCATGCCGCCGTAGATCTGCACCGCTTCATCGGCAACCTTGCCCAGTACTTCGCTGGCAAACAGCTTGGCCATGCCGGCCTCGCCGTCGGTCATGGTGCCCTGGTCCATTTTCCAGGCGGTGTTCAGGGTCAGCAGTTCGGCCGCACGGATTTGCGTGGCCATGTCGGCGAGCTTGAACGAGATGCCTTGATAGGTGCCGATGGGCTGGCCGAACTGCTTGCGGTCGGCCGCCCATTGCAGGGAAACGTCCAGCGCACGCTGGGCCTGGCCGACGCAGTTGGCAGCCACCATCACCCGGCCTGCGGTCAGCCAGGCATTGGCGACTTCCCAACCTTTGCCGACTTCGCCGAGGACTTTGGAGGCTGGTACGCGGCAGTCGTCGAAGAACATTTCATAAGTGTGGTAGCCGCGGTTGCTGACGCACTTGGGGCCCCGGCGAATGGTCATGCCCGGCGTGCCACGGTCCACCAGGAACGAGGTCACGGCATTGCGTTGGCGACCGTTGTGTTCGTAGGTGTCGGTAACGGCAAACACGATGGCGAAATCCGCGTGGCCGGCGTGGCTGATGAAGTGCTTGCTGCCATTGAGCACAAAGTCATCACCGCTGCGCACGGCGCGGGTCTTGATCGCATTGGCGTCGGAACCGGCACCCGGTTCGGTCAGGGCAAAGCAGTCGATCTTCTTGCCCTGCACGCACGGCAACAGGTACTCGCCAATCTGCGCGCCGGTGCAGGCCATGAGGATTTTCGACGGCCGGGCGACAAACACATGCAGCGCCCAGGAGACTTTCGACAACTCACGCTCGATCAACGCCTGTGACAGGTAATCCAGGCCGCCACCGCCGACGTCTTCCGGCATGTTGAAGGCATAGAAACCGGCAGCGATGGCCTTGTCACGAATCTGCGCGGCAAGCTCCGGCGAAACTTCATCGGCGCGGTCCACCGCCTCCTCGTGGGGCAACAACTCCTTGGCAACAAAACTGCGTACCGCGTCCACCAACATGTCTTGTTCTTGGCTGGGCTGGAAATTCATGGCGCTACCTGTCGATCGTTCGAGGGTGTTTTGAAGGGGAATCAGTTGCCGGAGAAGTTCGGTGGGCGCTTTTCCATCGAGGCGCGCAGGGCTTCAGCACCGTCGGCGCTGCGTCCACACAGCAGGCCGGCGGCGAGTTCCGCCTGGAGCTGCTCGGGCAGGCTGCGCCCGGCGCCTTCGCGGATGAGGGTTTTGGTCTGGGCAAACGCAAAGGTCGGGCCGTTGGCCAGGCGCGTGGCCAGCTCGGCGACGTGGGTATGCAGTCGCTCGTCGGCAACGACTTCGCCCACCAGCCCGGCGGCCAGGGCGCGGTCGGCGCTCCACAATTCATCGAGGAACAGCAGGCGCTTGGCTTGCTCGCTGCCGATCAGGCGCGGCAGATGCCAGCTGGCGCCGGCGTCCGGCGAGTAGGCCATGCTGGTGTAGCCGGCCTTGAAGCGTGCCGATTGCGCGGCGACGCGCAGGTCGCAGCACAGGGTGAGGTCCATGCCGGCACCGACCGCCGTGCCATTGATGGCGGCGAGGGTAGGTTTGTCGAGGGTGTGCAGGCGGGTCATCAGGGCGTGGGCGGTTTCGGTCCAGCCGTAGGTTTCGAGGGCGCCACGGGCTTCGGCATCGGCCCATTCGGCAAGGTCGGCACCGGCGCAGAAGCTGCGACCACTGCCGGTCAGTACCACCACGCGCACAGCCGGGTCGCGGTTGAAACCGTCCAGCAAGGCATGCAGGTGCTTGAGGGTCGGGATGTCCAGGGCATTGCGCTGGGGGCCGCGATTGAGGGTGATCCAGGCAACGCCTGCCTGCACCTGAGTGAGCACGGACGGATCTGTAGTCATGGAATCCTCGAATTATTTTAATTGGCTTGAGGGGTGCGACATGGGGCGATACTAAACGAGTGTTCAGTAAGGAGGCAATCGGGTAACTGCAAATATTTTTCGAGGGGAAAATGCCGGCCCGGACATTGCGTCCAGGCGGCGTGGAATCGTCAGTTCAGGGTTTGATCTGGAAGCGCTTGCGCCCGCCCGACTGCAAGCCATCGACCCAGGCTTCGCAGATCTGGATGCCCTGCTCCGGGGTGAAGGTGCCGGGATTGAGCCCCGATTCCAGCCACAAGCCGTCGAGCAAGGCGCTCAAGGCGATGGCCGCCAAATCGGCATCGAACTGCTTCCAGCCCTCCTCCCCGGCCATGTCCACCAAGGCCGAACGCATGATGGTGCGGTACTCGCCATAGGAGTGTTCGTGGGCCTGGTTGATCGCCGGGGCCGTCTTGACCGCCCCCCAGAACACCAGCCAGGCATCCAGCAGTTGCGGGTCGAGCAATTCGGGGGAGAACGAGCCGCGGAAGAACGCCGACAGCCGCTCCCGCGGACTGGGCGGCGCCTTGGCCATCGCATCCCGCAGCAGGTCCATGACCTGCCGGGTGATTGACCGATAGGCCTCGGCCACCAGCTCATCCTTGCCCGAGTAGTGATGACTGATCAGCCCCACCGACACCCCGGCCTCGGCGCTGATCTTGCGGATCGACGCGCCCTGGAAGCCGTCGCGCTTGAGGCAGGCCAACGTCGCCTGCACCAGATTGGCCTTGCGCAACTCCGGTTCCATGCGGGAGAAACGGGATTCCTGGGTCATGAGGCGGTGTCCTTGGGTTGAGTCGGCTGGACGACTCTACCTCACTCCCGGAACCCCGGCGACACCCGATCCAGTAACCGCAGCAATGCCGCCCATGCCAGTTGCATGGCGTCCGGGTCTGCCAGTTCGCCCTCTTCCAGTGGCCGGCCTGGCTCATTGAACTGCCGCTCGGTGTATTCACACACGTGCGCAGGCGGCAGGATCAGCTTGCCGCACGCCTGGGCGGCGATCTGGATATCGCAGGCCTTCTCCAGGTAATACATGCGCAGGAACGCCTGGCTGACCGTCTCCCCTACCGTCAACAAACCATGGTTGCGCAGCATCAACACCGGCTTGTCGCCGAGGTCGCGCACCAGTCGCTGTTGCTCGTCCATGTCCAGCGCCACGCCTTCGTAGTCGTGGTAGGCGACCTTGCCGTAGAACTCCATGGAAATCTGGTTCACCGGCAACAGCCCGCATTCCAGTGCCGCCACCGCACAGCCGGCGCGGGTGTGGGTGTGCAGCACGCACTGCGCATCTTCGCGGGCGCCGTGAATCGCGCTGTGAATCACAAACCCCGCCGGGTTGACGCCATGGGCCGAAGCCTCGACCGCACGTCCGTCCAGGCCGATCTTCACCAGGCTGGAGGCGGTGATCTCCTCGAACATCAGCCCATAGGGGTTGATCAAAAAGTGATGCTCGGGCCCCGGGATACGCACCGAGATATGGGTGAAAATCAAATCGCTCATGCGAAAGTGCGCGATCAGCCGGTAGCAGGCGGCAAGCTCTTCGCGCAGCTGTCGTTCGGTGGCCCCAGGCATTTTTATTCTCCAGGCGGGTGGGTGATGTGGCTGACGCTAATCCAGTCGCCAGTAAAAAAACAAGTTGATTTTTTACTGAGGCTGACCTCCTATAGAAAAATAATAACAACAGCGCCTGGAGTATCCGCACCATGTCGCCCCATGCCTTTCCGCATCTTTTTGAACCGTTGGTACTGCGTGGCAAACGCCTGAAAAATCGCATCATGTCCAGCGGGCACGACACCTCGATGCCCACCGACAACCAGGTCAACGAGCAGTTGATCGCCTACCACCGGGCACGCGCCGAAGGCGGCGTGGGGTTGATTGTGTTGCAGGTGGCCGGGGTGCACGACAGCGCCCGCTACACCTCCCATGTGCTGATGGCCACCGATGACAGCTGCATCGACGGCTATCGCCGACTGGCCGAAACCTGCCACGCCCACGGCACCGTGGTGCTGTCGCAGATTTTCCATCCAGGGCGGGAAATCATGGAGTCGGCCGACGGTTTGCTGGCGGTGGCTTACTCGGCTTCCGGGGTGCCCAACGAACGCTTCCGGGTGATGCCGCGCGCCCTTGACCAGACAATGATCGACGAGATCGTCGCCGGCTACGGCGCTGCGGCAAGGCGCCTGTATCAGGCCGGGATTGACGGTGTGGAAGTGGTCGCCAGCCATGGTTACCTGCCCGCGCAATTTCTCAACCCGCGGGTGAATCGCCGCACCGACGGCTACAACGGCGAGCTGGAACAACGCCTGCGTTTCCTGCGGGAAATCATCGCCACGGTGCGTGCCGAAACCGACGAGCACTTCATCATCGGGCTGCGCATTTCTGCCGATGAACGCGACCCCGAAGGCCTGACCGAAGAGGATTCCCTGGCCGCCGTGCAACAGCTGCAATCACACCTGGATTATGTGCACATCGTTGCCGGCACCTCGGCCTCCCTCGGCGGCGCGATCCATATCGTGCCGCCCATGGCCATTGCCCCGGCGTACCTGGCGACAGAAGCGGCGACGTTCAAGACGCACCTGTCGATTCCGCTGTTCGTCACCGGGCGCATCAACCAGCCCCAGGAGGCCGAACTGATGCTGCAACGCGGCCAGGCCGATGTGTGCGGGATGACCCGCGCGCTGATCTGCGACCCGCGCATGCCGGTCAAGACCTCAAGCGGCCATGCCGAGGATGTACGCGCCTGCATCGCCTGCAATCAGGCGTGCATCGGCCACTTCCACAAAGGCCTGCCGATCTCCTGCATCCAGCATCCCGAGACCGGCCGCGAATTGCAGTTTGGCCAACTGCAACCGGCACTGCGACGCCAGCGGATCATGGTCGCCGGTGGCGGCCCGGCAGGGATGAAAGCGGCAGCGGTGGCGGCGCAGCGCGGACATGAGGTGACCTTGTATGAAGCCAGTGCCCAATTGGGCGGCCAAGTGCTTCTGGCGCAGTTACTGCCCCGACGCAGCGAGTTCGGCGGGGCCAGTACCAACCTGCAGCGCGAGATGGAACTGGCCGGGGTCCGCGTGGTGCGCAACACCCGCGTCGACCGCGCATTGGTGGAACGCGAACAACCTGACCGGGTGATCATCGCCACCGGCGCCGAGCCCTACTGGCCGGCCTTCGAACGCGGCGGCGAGCTACAGGTGGTGGATGCCTGGCAAGTGCTGCGCGATGAGGTGCAACTGGGCCGTTCGGTGATCGTCGTGGACTGGCGTTGCGACTGGATCGGCCCGGGCATTGCCGAGCGCCTCACCCGTGCCGGCCATCAGGTGCAACTGGCGGTGAACGGTACCCATTGCGGGGAAAACCTGCCGTTGTACGTGCGTGACCAACTGGCCGGCGAACTGCATCGGCTGGGCATTCCGATCATCCCATACGCCCGTTTGTACGGCTGCGACGACACTACCGTCTACCTGCAACACACCGCCAGCGGCGAGCCGATGCTGCTGGAAAATATCGACACCCTGGTGTTGTGCCAGGGCCACCAGCCGGTGGACACTCTGGGCGCAGAACTGGAAGGCCTGGTGGCGTTCACGCGGATCGGCGATTGCCTGGCGCCGCGTACCGCCGAAGAGGCGATTTATGAAGGATTGAAAGTAGCGTGGGACATTTGAACGACCAACCGCCACAGCTGTTTCTCGGCACCCGCATCCGCGGCTTGCGCAAGGCCCGGGGCATGACGCTTACCGAATTGGCGCAGATGAGCGAATTGACGGCCGGTTATATCAGCCAACTGGAACGCAACCTCGCCTACCCGTCGATCCCGGCCTTGTTCAACATCGCCCGCAGTCTGGGGGTGACGATCCAGTGGTTTTTTGCCAGTGAGACCACGCCGGCAGCGGAGGATGAAGGTTTTGTGGTGCGCAGGAACAATCGCCAGAGCATTCACTATGAGGACGGGATCGTCGACCAGTTGCTGACGCCCCTGCCCAATCATCAATTGGAGATGCTGCACTCGCGCTTTCCACCGGGCGCCTATAGCCAGCAGAGCTATAGCCATGAGGGTGAAGAGGCGGGTTATGTGTTGAGCGGAACGTTTGAGTTATGGGTGGGCGAGCGGCATTTTCAGCTGGCTGAAGGCGACAGTTTCAGCTTCCCCAGCAGTGAGCCCCATCGCTATGGCAACCCCGGAAAGGTGGATGCGGTGGTGATCTGGGTGATTACGCCGCCGACGTTTTAGACCGTTGGGGCAACTAAGGACGTTTCCTACGATACGCGGGGAGTTCTGGATGGGGGCCATCAGTAGTCGGTAAAAACGGCTCTTGCTATAAAACCGACTACTTTTTATGAGGGTGCCGGTCATGTTTGAGTCGTTTGCGTGGTTCAAGAAACCCACTGAGGAAGATCTGGAAAATATCAGGGCTATCAAGCGGTACAAAACCATGAGGATAGTGGGTGAGTGGGGTATTTCTGTCGACCCGGCGGAAATCGCCAACTCACCCGAGTTCAAGGAACACAAGCGCAAGATACGTGAACTGATATTCAAATAACCCATGGGGCTACTACTGATACTGCCGTTACTGGTGAGTGGCTATTTGGTGTGTTTGAAACACCCCGGCCATTACTGCCGCCTCCACCGCTTTGAGGGCCAGTTACTCTATCTACAGGTCGCAAGATTAGGCTGGACCTGCCTCGTACTGTCGTTCGTACTGACCACTTTGATTCTTTGCCTGTCCAAACAGCCGCTGCAACTGGCTGGCCAGACAATCCCCATTGATTACAGTGCTTATCTGGGCAAGCTGCTGATAGAGCTGGATATTGCCACCGAGAGAAATCATGGCCTCTGGGTATTTTTGCTCCAGGTCGGCCTGACAGCCATGATCATTCCCTACTGCTGGGCGCGATTATTTGTGCGTTGGCGTCGACGAAGACTGCAACTTGCTTCAGAGGAGGAACTGAACCAGCAATTGATGCTCGAGCTTCTAACGGGGCGCCCCCTCAGGACCCTGCTCAGGGAATCCATTGCGCGCGGCTCTCAATGCATGTTCACGCTCAACGATCGGAATGTTTATGTGGGCGTTGTTTCATCCATCTGCGAGCCGAATGAGTCCGAAGGTATAGATCACGCCTTCAGTCTGATTCCGACCTGCAGCGGCTATCGCGACAAGGACACCTTGGAAATCATCCTCGATACTGAATACCCGGATGCGTCAGACGCTATTTCCATCATGCTGCTCCAGGAAGCGGTGGTATCAGCCACCCGCTTTGACCCTGCGACGTGGATGTCTTTCCAATCCTGCATACGGGCAAAACCCCAGCCTATCCGGAGCTATCGTCGTGAGTCGGCACGCAGGAAAAAGACGCCAGGTGCCTGCGCCTGAGGTCCTCCCGCCAAACAGTAAACCTTCCAGCCACTCCCACATCTACCCGCCGGTTTCAGTGCACACAAAAACGCAACACTGAACTGCATCGATTGTGATGGCCGCGTCACACCGGGGTTTATATAGTCGTCCCTACTGCAACCCGCCATGAGCCAGCCGGCCCATCACAAGGAAGCGTTCGATGACTGACCTGCATACCCTTACGGCCGCCGAACTGTTGGCGCAATTTGCCAGCCGGCAACTCGCGCCCATCGACTACTACGACCAGCTCCTGGCCCACATCGACCGCTGGGAGCCGCAGATCAACGCGCTCTATGCCTTCGACCCGCAACAGGTGCGCCAGCAGGCCCAGGCCTCCACCGAGCGCTGGAACAAGGGCCAACCCAACGGCGCCCTTGATGGCGTACCGGTGACTCTCAAGGAATTGATCGCCACCGAAGGCGTGCCCATTCCCCTCGGCAGCGCGGCCACCCGCCTGACCCCGGCCCTCAGGGACGCACCGCCCGCAGCCCGCATGCGTGAAGCGGGCGCGATAATCCTGGCCAAGACCACCAACCCGGACTTCGGCATGCTGTCTTCCGGCCTGTCGAGCTTCCACGGCATCACCCGCAACCCGTGGAACACCGCCAACAACACCGGCGGTTCCAGCTCCGGTGCCGCCGCAGCGGCCGCCGCCGGTTACGGCCCGCTGCACGTGGGCACCGACATCGGTGGCTCGGTGCGCCTGCCCGCCGCCTGGTGCGGCCTGGTGGGATTCAAGCCGACCCTGGGCCGCATCCCCATCGACCCGTACTACACCGGCCGCGCCGCCGGGCCCATGACCCGCACCGTCGACGACTGCGTGCTGTTGATGCAACACCTGGCCCGCCCCGATGCCCGCGATGCCACCAGCCTTCCGCCGCTCACCACCCAGTGGAGTAACCAGCCGCTGTCGGTCAGGGGCCTGCGCGTCGGCCTGATGCTTGAACCCGGCGCAGGCATGCAGCCTGAAGGCTTCGTGTGTGAAGCCGTGGAGCAAGCCGCGCGGCTGTTCGAAGCCCACGGCGCCAAGGTCACGCTGATCCCGCCAATCATGGACCGCGCACAACTCGATGGCCTCGACCATTTCTGGCGCGCCCGCCAGTGGGGCGATTTGTCGGCCCTGAGCAGCGAGCAGTTCGACAAGGTCTTGCCGTACATCCGCGACTGGGCCGCGCCGGGCGCCGAGATCAGCGGCGTACAAGCCGTAAAGGGTTTCAACCAGACCTTTGAAATGCGCCGCCGCGCCGCGCAGGTGTTCACCGAACTCGACCTGGTGCTGTCCCCCACCAACCAGGTCAATGCGTTCCCGGCCGAGTGGCCATCACCGAGCAACAACCCGCAACTGCCGTTCGAACACATCGTGTTCACGGTGCCGTGGAACATGGGCGAGCAACCGGCGTTGTCGATCAACTGCGGTTTCGCCGCCGATGGCATGCCCATCGGCCTGCAGATGATCGCCCCGCGTTTTGCCGATCAATGGCTGCTGCAAATCGCTAAAACCTACGAGAGCTGGCGTGGCGCAATCCACCACTGGCCGAATCCTTCCTGACTTTTGACGCTGTAAGAACTGCCCACCCACACGCCAGCTCCGGGCCCTCTTGGCCTGGAGCTCGGACGACCTATAACTAAAATCGAGGGGCTGGTATGCACACTGAGCAATTGACACGATCCGATCCTGATCACGCACCCGAAACACCGTCCCCGGACGCCGGCAAAAAGAGCATCTTCGCCGTGGTCCTGGGCAACGCCGTGGAGTTTTTCGACTTTGGTGTGTACGCAACCTTTGCAGTGATGATCGGCCACACGTTCTTCCCGTCCGACAGCGCCTTCGTCAGCCTGATGCTGTCGGTCACGGCGTTCGGTATCGGCTTTATCGTCCGGCCCCTGGGCGCAGTACTGATCGGCGCCTACGCCGACCGCGTCGGGCGCAAACCGGCGATGCTGTTGACCCTGGTAATGATGGCCGTGGGCACCGGCAGCATCGCGATATTGCCCGGTTACGAGACCATCGGTATCGCGGCGCCGATCCTGCTGGTGCTCACCCGCATGATCCAGGGCCTGGCCTGGGGCGGTGAAGCCGGCCCCGCCACCACCTACATCCTCGAAGCGGCGCCACCCCACAAACGCGGGACCTACGCCTGCTGGCAAGTAGTCGCCCAGGGCGTCGCAGCCATGGTGGCCGGGCTGGTAGGGTTCACCCTGACCAAGGTCATGTCCCCGGAAGACCTCAACAGCTGGGGCTGGCGCGTGCCGTTCGTGTTCGGCCTGCTGGTGTTGCCGATCGGCATCTACATCCGCCGCAACCTCGCCGAAACCTTCCACGGCCACGGCGAGCAGACCAGCACCGGCGACCTGGTGCGAGAAGTCTGCGGCAAGCACCGGCGCGCACTGGTGCTGGGGTTGCTGATCCTTTCCGGCAGCACCATCACCCAGTACTTCCTCAACTACATGACCACCTTCGCCCTCACCGAACTGAAGCTGCCCACCAGCATCTCGATGCTCTCGACCCTGGTGGCCGGCGCAGCGATGGCCGTGTGCGCGGTGGCCGGCGGCATGCTCTGCGACCGCTTCGGGCGCCGTACGATCCTGATGACACCGCGGGTGGTGTTGCTGTTGATTTTGTTCCCGGCCCTGCAACTGATGACCGAGCACCCAAGCCCGGCGACCTTCCTGCTGACCCTGGCGGTACTCTCGGGCCTGCACGGCATGAGTGGCGCGGCGCTGATCGTGTTGCTGGTGGAAAGCTTCCCGAAATCCGTGCGCTCCACCGGTTTCTCCATCGTCTACGCCTTCGGTGTGGCAGCGTTCGGCGGCACCGCGCAGATCATCATCACCTGGTTGATCGGCACCACCGGCGACCCGATGTCGCCGGTCTGGTACCTGCTGATCGCCAACCTGGTGTGCCTCACCGCCGCCTGGTTCGCCAAGGAAACCCGTCCGCCGCTGCCCGGCAGCCCGGCCCGCGAAACCCGGCTCACAGAAGCTTCGGTTCGCTGAATACCTTTTCCCACTGTCCCGCGTCTTTTCGCCACCGACCGGCAGCACCTGAGGGCCTGCCGGGACGGTCGCCTTACGTCTGATTTGTATGGGGATTTACCATGTATCCACGTCTTTTACTGGCCGTCACCCTGGCGTCCAGCACCCAGGCTTTCGCCCAGGAAAACGCCCAGGCCAGCGCACCGGGCTTCCTCGAAGGCAGCACCCTGGACCTGAACCTGCGCCACTACTATTCCAACCAGCACACCCAACGCACCACCCACTTGAGCATCAAGAAAGCCGGCGGCGTCGAGCCCACGCGTGTACGGGAAACCTGGGTGCAGACCAGCATGCTCAAGTACAGCTCCGGCTACACCCAGGGCCTGATTGGCGTGGGTGTGGACGCGGGGATCTTCAGCGCGGTCAACCTGGAGCGCGGGCACGGCAAGGTGGCCAATGGCGGCGACCGGGTGCTGGTGGACGGCGACGGCGATGCGATTCCCACCTGGAGCCGGCTGGGGGTGGGCGACGTGCGTTTTCGCCTGTCCAGCACCGAGATCAAGGCGGGCCGGCTGATGACCGACAATCCGATCCTGCGTTACAAGGACAACCGCGCCCTGCCCTCCAGCTTCCAGGGCGTGGGCTTGTTCAGCAACGAATTCGACTGGCTGTCGGTGCAGGGCGGCAGCTTCGAGCGGGCGATTCCACGCACCGGCACCGGCGCCGAAAAGCTCACCACCACCTTCGGCAACCGCGCCTACAGCGGCGCACGCATCAGCTACCTGGGAGCCACGGTAAAACCGGGTTACGGGCTGGAAGCCAGCGTCTACGCGTCGCGTTTCGAAGACATGTGGGACCAGACCTACGTCGGCCTGACCCACCGCATCGGTGACAAGAGCGACATCGCCTTGAAGACCGCCTTCAACTACTACCACACCAGCGACTCGGGCGACAAAAACCTCGGCTACATCGACAATAACGCCGCCAGCCTGGCCTTCACCGCCACGCACCTGGCCCACAGCCTGACCCTGGCCTGGCAGCAGGTATTCGGCAACGAATACTTCGACTACGTGTGGGAGTCCACCGGCAACTACATGGCCAACTCGCTGTACTCGGACTACAACGGCCCCAACGAAAAGTCCTGGCAGTTGCGCTACGACCTGGACTTCGCCGCCTACGGTGTGCCCGGCTTCACCGCCAGCCTGTGGCACGCCAAGGGTTGGGACATCGACGGCACCCATTACGATGGCGACCGCAACGGTCACAACACCGGCTACAACGTGCGCAGCCTGGATGGCGCCAAGCACAACGAAAACGGCTTGATGCTGGCCTATGTGATTCAGTCCGGAACACTCAAGAACACCGTACTGCGCACCATCGTCTACAACCATCGCGCCAGCGGCGGGCAGATTGACGGCAGCTACGATGAGTTCCGCCTCGTCGCCAATGTGCCGATCAACATCTTCTGAGGCTCAGGCTCAGTTCAGCGAACAACGCTGCATCGCCCCCGCCAGCATTTCCTGGCACTTGAGCACCGCCACCGAGCGGGGGCGGTTGCGGTACACGCAGAGGTCGATGCGGATGCGGCCGAGGTCTTCATCGGCGATCGGCACGGCGACCAGGCCGTCGCCCAGGTCTCGCACGTCTGCCTCGACCTGGGGCAAAATCAGCACCGCTGCCCGTTGCCGGGCCAGGCTCTTCTGCACTTCCAGGGAGCTGGTGGTGAACACCGGTTCGAGGGTGACGCCGCGTTTTTTTGCCGCCACTTCCAGGGCCTGGCGCACGCCGTAGGCCGAGTCGGGAATCGCCAGGGGCTGGCCTTGCAGTTCGCTCAATTCGATGCTGTCGCGCTGGGCGAAGGGGTGTTCGGCGCTGACCAGCACCCGGTGCCATAACTGGCAGTGGGCGGTGACTTCGACGTCGGCGCGCTCTTGCAGGTAGAACGCCAGGCCCAGGTCCGCCTCGCCGCTGCACAGGGCGTCGAGGGTGGCCGAGGCGCTGGCGATCACGATGTTGAAGGTGACCTTGGGGTGGGCGCGGTAGAAGGTGGCGAGCACCGGGGCGAGCACGGTGGAAACGATACTTTCTGACACATGGATGCTGATGTTACCGGCCACCTGGCTTTGGCGGCTGGCGATGACTTCGCGTACCTGGTCGAGGCCGCGCAGGGTTGAGGTGACTTGTTCGGCCAGGCACTCGCCCTCGGCGGTGAGGCGGATGCCGCGGGGGCCGCGCTCAATCAGGGCGGCGCCGAAGAAGTGTTCCAGGTGTTCGATCTGGCGGCTGACGGCGGTGGGGGTGACGTAAAGACGTTCGGCGGCCTTACGCAGGGAGGCGCAGCGGGCGACCTCGTGGAAATATCGCAAGGCGCGTAGTTGCATGGGGGGTGCTCCTTTTTTGGGGGGGTGGATTGGGGAGGACGCAATTACTGCGCCATGCGGGTGTACATATCCGTTTCTTCGGTCACGGCGTCCTGCTGGTTTACCCGCTCTGCACTACCCGCGTTCGCTCAGATCAAGATCAAAAGCAGATCTGCTTTTCTGTGGGAGCTGGCTTGCCTGCGATGCAGACAACTCGGTGCATCAGG